>CAZNAQ010000001.1:0-21007 GCA_964571265.1 uncultured Gammaproteobacteria bacterium
TCCCTGGTTCAGATGACCAGCTTCCCATAAAATATAAATTAATTATAATATTTTTGTGTTTAAATTTTAGCAAAAAACAGAAATAAAAGCAATTAAAAACAAGCCTTAAAAGACTTTAAAGCAAAATAAAAAACAATAACTCGCATCGACTGGTGTTAAATAACTGTTCAAGGTTTGATTTTTTGATCTGAAAAAACAAAAATTTGTTGACAAAAGTCAAAAAATGCTATTTCATAGTAAATAAGATCTTTAAATTTTTTTGTTTTGGTGATTGCTGTGGCCACCAACCACAGTATTGCGAGCTCATGCTTGTCTCGTAATACCCATGGCCATAAAAAGGGTCTGGGCTAAACCAGTCTTAAAGAGAGTCCTGTCCGAGAACAGGAAAGCCGGGTGGAACCGCGGGGAAACAGAGCCTCGTCCCGGTATACTAATAGCTTTTTGCTGTTAGTATGCCGGAACGGGGCTTTTTATTTAACTATCTTTAATTTAAAATAATCTTGATATTATGTCTCAAAAAAACCATAACAAACTGGAAAATATGCGCCATTCCCTGGCCCATATCTTGGCAGCCGCGGTCAAAGAGTTGTACCCGGACGTCAAGTTCGGAATAGGCCCGGCTATAGAAAATGGCTTTTACTATGACTTTGATTTCGGAGAGGTGAGTCCAAAAGAAGAGGATCTGGAAAGGATCGAAAAAAAGATGAAGCACCTGGTTAAACAGAACCTGGTTTTTGAAAAAAATGAATTGAGTGTTGAAGAGGCTTTAAAACAAGAGGAATCTGAAGGACAAACTTACAAGCAAGAACTAATAAAGGAATTGGAGCAAGAGGGACAAAAAAAAGTATCTTACTACAAAACCGGAAACTTTAAGGACCTGTGCCAAGGCCCTCATATAGAGTCGAGCAAAGAAATAAATCCCAAGGCTTTTAAGTTAACCTCCTTAGCCGGAGCCTATTGGCAAGGGAATGAAAAAAACAAAATGTTGACCAGGATCTACGGAATAGCCTTTGAAACACCTGAGGAATTGGAGAGCTACTTAAAAATGATCCAAGAGGCCAAGAAAAGAGATCATAGAAAACTAGGAAAAGAACTGGACCTATTCTGTTTTTCCGACTTGGTGGGCCCGGGACTCCCTATGTTTACCCCTAAGGGGACCATAATAAAAGAAGAGCTTCAAAAAAAGGTGGAAAAAATATGCCAAGAATATGGTTTTGAAAAAGTAATGACCCCGCACCTTACCAAGATAGATCTGTTCAAGATCTCTGGGCATGCGGATAAATTCGCCGAAGAGTTGTTCCATGTTAGTTCCAGGCACGGTCAAGAACATGTTATAAAACCGGTGCAATGCCCACATCAAACTCAAATCTATGCCTCAAAACCCAGGTCTTACAAAGACCTGCCTATCAGATATATGGAATCAGAAAAACAATATCGAGCTGAAAAACCCGGAGAAGTGGGAGGCTTGAACCGAGTTCTGGGAATGACCATAGAAGATGGGCACTCCTTTTGTCGACTGGACCAAGTCAAGCAAGAAGTAAAGAATATGGTCAATATCATTAAAGAATTCTACGACTCCTTGGGACTTTGGGGCAATCACTGGGTTTCCCTGTCCTTAAGGGATTACGAATCTCCGGAAAAATATATTGGAAACAAAGAGGATTGGGATACCTGTGAAAAAATGCTCGAGGAAATATCCAAGGAAATGAAATTAGAGGCGAAAAAATGTGAAGGCGAGGCCGCCCTTTACGGGCCCAAGTTGGATTTTATGTTCAAAGACTCCCTGGGTAAGGAGATCCAGATTCCGACCGTGCAACTGGACTTTGCCACCCCCAAAAGATTTGAGTTAGTTTTTACCAACAAAGAAGGTAAAGAAGAAAATCCGGTTATGGTGCACAGAGCCATTCTGGGAACCTATGAGAGGTTTATTGCCTTATTGATCGAACACTTCGCCGGGGCTTTTCCGGTCTGGTTGGCTCCTGTACAAGCAAAGATTCTGTCAGTGGGAGAAGCGCATCATGATCACTGTCAAAAACTGGCCTTAGAACTAAAAAAGGATAATATAAGAACAGAACTGGACCTAGAGGATAACACTATCAACTACAAGATTAGAAAGGCCACCAAAGAAAAGGTTCCCTACATTCTGGTTGTCGGAGATAAAGAAGTAAACTCCGGAAAACTAAGTGTCAGGGATAGGGGTCAAGAAAAAACCAGACAAATAAGTAAAGAGAATTTTGTTCGAGAAATACAAAAAGAACAAGAAAAATAACTCGATCGCTTCTTAAACAAAAAACCCGCCCTTCTTCAGGAGGGCGGTTTTTTTAATGTCCTTAGTCAAATTTGGCTGATTTAAATTTTTCCCTAAAGCTTAATTTCTTGTAATGGTCAGTGGAATTCAAATAATAGATGCTGATCAATTTCTCTTTTTTGAAAATAAAGCTGGACAAAGAACAGTTGAACAAATTCAGTTCCGGGCTCTTGCGCAATGAAAAACCCATAGAAGCTCCCACGCAACTACGAATAACATTACCATGGGCTATTATAAGGATCTTTCTGCCCTGATTATTTCTCAAAGTTCTTTGAAAAAATTTTATAGTCTTTCTGGCCTGGAGAGCGGTCCCGGCTCCCTCCACAAAGGTCTTTTTTAGGGAAGAGTATTCATAAACATCTTTATGGTGTTCGGATAACTCCTTATGAACAGATATCTTTTGTTTTTGAAAACCCTGGACTATTTCGGCTGTTTCCTTGGCCCGAGTCATGTTGCTACTTAAGATCAAGTCAAATTGGAAATTTTTTAAAAACTCGGCTGTCGTCCTGGCCTGCTCCCTTCCCTCTTTGGTCAAACGCGGTCCGGGATAAGGGGATTGGCCTTTTTTGTGGCTATAATTTTTACCATGACGAAGAAAAGTTACCAGGGTACTCATATTGTTTTTGATATTTAAATTTTAGGTGTAACACCTCATATTATAACAAAAAAAGCGTCTTTTCTCCAGCCAGTCAAAGTTGCCAAAATTGAAAATTTGATGTAAAATATATAAAAAGAAATTGATTTTATGATTGATTTTAGTGATTTATTCTCAATTAAACAGGGAGACAGAAATAAATTTTGCTCCAAGATCATTGAGACCAGTGCCCCGCACGGGGATTTTTATTTTCTGGTCATGCTTTCTTCCCTGGTGGTGGCCCTGGGTCTTTTGGCCAACAACATCATCTTGGTCATAGGAGGTATGGTAATAGCACCCATCCTGTCACCCATCCTGGCCCTTGCCCTGGGCTTAGTCATCAACGAACCCAAAGTCATCCTAAGATCATTAAAAATATTCTTTTTCACTTTCATCTTTGTCTTCACCTTGACCGGAGTAGTGGGTATCTTTGCCTCCACCTCAATCAAGGATCTGGAGTTAATCCAGATAATGAAGCCTTCGATGTTTAATTTTTTTGTGTCTCTGGTAGCCGGACTGGCTGCCAGCTACACTTGGGCCAAACCGAGACTGGATGAAACCCTACCAGGAATAGCCATTACTGTTACCCTTATCCCTCCCTTGTCTGCCGTAGGATTGGCCTTTTCCAGTGGAGAATTCTGGTTAGCAGGAGAAGCTTTTAAAACCTTTCTTTTAAATACCATGGGGATCGTTTCCGCCAGTCTAGTAACCTTTTCTTTAATGGACTTCTATAAAGCAAAGAAAAAGCTAGTGGAGGAAGTAAAAGAAGAAGAAAAGATAATTGAGAAAAACAAGAAAGAAAAACAAAAAGAAAAGGAAGAGAAAAAGAACAATAATAATTGAAAATGAATGTTTTAAACAACATAAAAGAAAGTTTGGTGGAAAAACTTAACCAGATTATTGGAGAAGAATTTATCAAGAAGGAAGATCTATCTCACCCACCCCAAAAACAAATGGGAGACCTGAGTCTTCCATGTTTTAATTTAGCCAAAAACCTCAAAAGAGATCCACGCGAACTGGCTGAAGAATTAAAGGAACAAGTCAAAGTAGAGAATATTGCCAAAACAGAGGTCATAGGACCCTATCTCAATTTCTTTTTTGATCAAAAAAAACTGGCCGAACAAGTTATCTCAGAGATCCTTGAGAGTAAAGAATCTTATGGCCAAAACACTTTCGGAAAAGGACAAAAAGTAATGGTAGAATACTTTAATGTGAACACCCACAAAGAATGCCATATAGGACACTTAAGGAACGCCTGTTTTGGTGAGGCTGTTAACAGAATTCTCAAAAACAACGGTTATCAAAGCATCCCTGCTTTCTACATCAATGATTTCGGAATCCATGTAGCTAAAACTCTGTGGAATTGGGATGATCACTTAAAGAAAAACTATCCGGATCAAGACGTGGAAACCTTCTCAGACAAACAAAAAGGCTACATCCTGGGCAAAGCCTATTCCGAGGCAGCTCAAAAACTAAAAGAAGATGAGTCAAAACAGGAGGAGGTGAACAAGCTAATGAAAAAAATAGAGAAAAGAAAGGGAGCGGAGTATGAGTTATGGCAAAAGACCAGACAATGGAACATAGATCAATTTGAACAGATACAAAAAGAACTAGGGATAGCTTTTGAAGGTCGTTTCTATGAAAGTGACTATATTGAAAAAGGCAAGGAAATGGTTCAAAAACTTTTAAAACAAGGTGTTCTGAAAAAAAGCCAAGGAGCAGTGATAGCTGACTTGGAAAAATATGGACTTGGAGTGTTGATATTTTTAAGATCAGATGGTACTGCCACCTATCCGGTGGCTGACCTGCCCCTGGCCAAGGATAAAATAGATAAATACGAATTGGACAAATCAATCTATGTGGTGGACAATCGCCAGACCCTATATTTCAAACAACTCTTTAAAGTTTTGGAATTAATGGGTTATGAACAAGAAATGATCCACCTGTCCTATGAATTTGTTAAATTGCCCGGTGGCATGATATCCTCACGCTCCGGAAATGTTATAACCTACGAAGAACTCAGAGAACAGGTTTTGTCCAAGTCAGTAGAGGAAACTCAAAAAAAACACCCGGACTGGTCAAAGGAAAAAGTAGAACAGATAGCTGAAAAAATAGGTATGAACGCTATTAAATTTGAGATGCTCAAGGTCGACTCCCAAAACATAATCACCTTTGATATAGATCAGGCCTTGAGTTTTGATGGTTTCACCTCTGCTTATATTCAGTATACCGCCGCCAGAATTCAAAGTATTTTAAAAAAAGCTTCAGAGACCTCATTTGACTCTTCAGGGACTGAATTTTTAACAGAGGATAAAGAACATGATCTGATTCTTAAGTTGGCCAAATACCCGGAGTTAATGTTTCAAGCAGGCAAAAACTTTGACCCTAGCGAGATAGCCAAATATCTGTTTGAACTTTCTCAACTCTTTAACGATTACTATCATCAAGTGCCCATACTCCAATCAGATAAAGAAATCAGAAAAGCAAGGTTGGTCCTTTTGAAAACGGTCGAACAAACCATAGAAAACGGCCTCAAGACCTTGGTATTAACCCCAGTATCAGAAATGTAGGCAAACCAACTATCACTTGACAAAAACTCATAAAAACTGTAGAATAAGTAAGCTTTTGTTCTTCAGAATGGAATTTCAAAAAGATCACTGAATTATGAACTTGGAAAACTTGGATAAAAATCTAGATTCTGAAGTGAACCCGAAAAAAAACTTGGGTGAGCTTTATGATGAAATAGAATCCAAGTTAGAGGAATTGAGTTCTTATTCTGAAGGAGCCAAAGAAAAAGCTAAAGAGCTGGAAAAACAAATGGAGGATGACGAGGATCCGGAAAATTTCTTGAAAAAGGTTCAATACTACATAGACAGACAAAAAGAGAATCAAGACTTGCATTTTCCCCAAAAAAAGAATTGGGAAGAAGGTCTTCTTTTAAAGAACCTCGACCAAGAAGAAAAACAAGAACTGGAAGAAAAAATGCGCCAAATAGCCAAAGAGGCGATAAACAAGAAATGGGAAGAAATAGGGAGGGGTTACACCGCCCAAGTCTTTGTAAGCAAGGTGGATGACAAATATTGTTTTAAAATAATCACCAACCCTGAGGAATACCAAAAAGGAAACGATGTTAAAAGAGAGGTTGAATTTTTGGATAAAGTAGAAAATTTGGACCTAGAAGAATCAGTGAGAGTTCCCGAACCCTGTTATTATTTCATGAGCCAGGAAAGCCACCTCTATGTTATGGAAAAACTGGAAGCAGTTAGCTTGGATGAGGTTTTGACCAGCAAAAAAGACCTGCCTGATAAATTTGATTTTGATTCATTTTTTAAAGACCTGGGGAACTTTGTCGAAAAGATGAATGAAAACAGAATATATCACAGAGATCTTCATGAAGGAAACATAATGATAGATCAAGAAACTGGCAAACCCAGAGTTATTGACTTTGGAAAATCAAAGATGAATGAATCCCAAGAAGAAGCCTTTAAGGATAAAGATCCCAGAGGCAAAGAAACAGTCTACTTACCTGACCAAGAAAAGATAAAAGAAGTCAAAATAAGGTTTAAGAACTTTTTAAATAACCAATAAAGGAGGTGTTATGTTCAATCTTTCCCAAAAAATGGAGGAAAAGGTCGCAAAAACAATTGACCAAATGTTCAAAAAAGAAGAGGAGTATCGAGCAGTAGACGGTTCGAATAACTTTTATGTGAGCACACAAAAAAACAAGAAAGACATACTCCTGGGAAAGACCAAAAAAGGAAAAACAACCTATTATCTGCACCAAAAAAGCCCTTTTTGATTCAAGATCAACCAACCCGGAAAGTAAATTTTCCGGGTTTTTTATTTGGGTCTATCTTTTGCTTCTCCTGAAAAACTTGACCCGTTTTACAAACTGGGTCTTTAATTGAATGAACTTGGCCGAAGTACGGAAGGTGGGTCTGCCCGGACGTTTTCCAATTTGAGAATGCTTTTTCTTCATACTTATTCTTAATTAAAGAATAAAGATCTGAAAGCGATTATATTGTAGCAGACTCAAGAAATTTATACCACAAAAACCCAAATGGACATCATCGGATAGAAAATGATATAATCTAAACTGGGAATAAAAATTATATTTAAACAATCAGATCTCGGTTACCACTAAGGAACCAAAGATTTGATATAAGTTTATGAAGGAAGGAGAATTTAATATTATGCGGGAAGAAGAGGAAAAAGGATTGTCAGATACAGAAAAAATCAAATTAAGAAGAGGGGCAAAAGAAGAAAGCGAGGAGATTAAAAGACTAAGGAACAAAATAGATCAGGCCAACCAAGAAAGGAAAGGCGAAGACAAGGAAATAAATAAGGAATCATTAGAATCGGAACAAGAAAAAGAAGAAAATGACAGGGAAGATCCCAATGAAGAATTATTGAAAACATTTAGCCAGCTGTCCCAGGCCTTAGAAAAAAATCAAGAAAGATACGGAAACGCCTTTTTAGAACAAAAGGAGGATATTTTAAAAAACCTGAGAGAGTTTGTTGACCAAAAACATGGAGTAGACCTGAATAACCCCAATGAAAAAAAAGCCTTGGACGAAAGTCTGGTAAAAAAACTGCAAGAAGAGATACAGAAAAGATTCAAGTTGGCAGCCTAAGAGTTTAATCAAAGAAAATAAAAAAACCGAATCTCACCCAAGGATTCGGTTTTTTTGATTGACTGTTTTTAAAAAATAACTTAAATTAAAACAAAAAAAGGAGGAAACATGAAAAACGAAACAGAGTTCAGAAGACTGGTGTTGTTGTTTTGTATCAAGGCCAACCAACAAATGTATTTGGAAAAAATGGATCCTTTAAATTATGAGGAGGACAAAAAATTTCTGGAAGAAAAAGGATATATTAAGGACCTAAAACTCACTCCGAATGGAGAAAAATTGGTGAACAGGTTTACACCCAGGGAAAGAAGAAGAATAAAAAGATGTTTTTTAGGAAACTAAACCCCCCTCTTAACTCAATCAGAGGGGGTTTTTATTTTATCCGCTTGATACATCTAAGTCCAGGTTAGGCAAGCAACCTTATCATCCGCTTGTTTTAATTTCATTAAACTAACCCCCTGGGTGTCCCTTCCGGTCTCACTGACCGAAGTAAAAGGCAGTCTTATGACCTGGCCTTTCTCTGACATTATTATAAGATCCTTTTCCTTCATAGTTTCCGGGTTGACCACATAGGCATTGACCAGATTTCCGGTCTTTTCGGTTATTTTGGCAGTTCTAATGCCTGTTCCTCCGCGCCCTTGGGGTTTGTACAGTTTTAAAGAGGTTCTCTTGCCGAGTCCGTTCTCCACTATAGTTAAAAGTTGGTACTTTTTGGCATCACCGGACTTGATCACTCCCATACCCACAACATAATCATCTTTTTTCAATTTTATTCCATAAACACCGCTGGCTGTTCTGCCCATGGGGCGAACTTCTCCCTCCTCAAAACGAATAGACTGACCCTTAGCGGTTATCAGTTGAATGTGATCATTGCCACTGGTCGGTTTAGCCCAAATAAGCTTATCTCCGTCCCTCATCTTGATAGCTATTAGGCCGGAACTGCGGACATTGGAAAAAGCTTCCAAGTCCACCTTTTTGACCAAGCCCTGCTCAGTAGCAAAGAACAAATACTTGGACTGAGATATTTTGTCTAAAGGAAGAACAGAAGTAACCTTCTCATTATTGCTCAATTGCAAAAAGTTAACAATGGCTGTTCCTTTGGCAGTCCGACTGGCCTGAGGTATCTCATGGGCTTTCAGCTGGAACACTCTCCCTCGAGTAGTAAAGAAAAGGATGTCGGAATGGGTCATGGTGGAAAATAAAAATTCAACCATATCCTCTTCCTTGGTGGTGAGTCCCATCACACCCTTGCCTCCTCTGGCTTGAACCTTGAAAGTGTCAGGAGCAATTCTTTGTATATAACCGTCCCGAGTCATCATCACTATGGTGTTCTCATTGGGAACCAGATCTTCGGTGTTGAACTCTCTTACCCCTCTTTCCACGACCTGGGTTCTCCTTTCATCACCGTATTTTTCTACCAGATCTCCCAACTCCTTTTTAATTATTTTTCTTATTTTTGCCTGAGAACTCAAGATAGCCTCCAATTCTTTGATTAACTTCCTTTTTTCCTTTAATTCATCTTCGATCTTTTTCCTCTCCAAGTTAGCCAGATTCTGAAGTTTCATCTCCAATATGGCCACTGCCTGCTGTTCTGTTAATTCAAATTTCTTCATCAAGTTCTTCTTGGCCACCTCTTTATCCTTGGAAGACTTAATTATCTTTATAACCTCATCAATGTTCTTAAGGGCTATCATCAAACCTTCGAGAATATGAGCCCTGGCCTTAGCCTTGGCCAAATCAAACTCAGTCCTTCTTCTAACCACTTCTTCTCTGTGTTTAATATACTCCTCTAAAACCATTTTTAAGGTTAGTACTCGAGGTTGAATTCCGTCCACCAAAGCCAAAATATTGACATTAAAACTGGTCTGTAAAGAAGTTTGTTTGTACAAACTGTTAAGGACTTTTTTGGGGAAGGCTTCTTTTTTTAACTCCAAGACCACTCTCACGCCCTCTTTGTCTGATTCATCCCTAAGATCTTTAACTCCTTGGATTTTCTTATTTCTGATCAAATCAGCGATCTTTTCCACTAAACTGGCCTTATTGACCTGATAAGGAACTTCGGTGATAACGATCCTGTGCTTATCACCCTTCATCTCCTCGATCTCGGCCCTGCCTCTGACCACTATTCCGCCCTTACCAGTGGCATATACTTGAGCAATATCCTTCTTGTTATAAATAATACCGCCGGTTGGAAAATCCGGTCCTTTAACTATTTCCACCAATTCCTCTACAGAAGCATCTGGTTTATCGATCAAATAAGCAATAGCCTCTCCCAATTCTCTCAGATTATGGGGAGGAATATTAGTGGACATACCCACAGCAATACCCATGGTTCCGTTAAGGAGTAATTGGGGTAATTTGGCAGGGAGGACTGTAGGTTCTTTTTGAGAGCCGTCGAAGTTAGGGGAAAAATTAACAGTATCCTTTTCTATATCGTAAAGAAGTTCCTCTGAAATGGCTGACAAACGAGCCTCAGTGTATCTCATGGCGGCCGCACCGTCTCCGTCCATGGAGCCGAAATTTCCTTGACCGGTAACCAAAGGATAGCGCATGGAAAAAGTTTGGATCATTCTTACCATGGAATCATAAACAGCCGAATCTCCATGAGGATGATATTTACCCAAAACTTCACCGACCACTGTGGCCGATTTCTTGAATTTAGAGTTGGATCTTAGACCTATGCCCCACATAGCGTACAGAACACGACGATGGACCGGTTTAAGTCCGTCCCTGACATCAGGCAAGGCTCTCTGAACGATCACACTCATAGCATAATCAAGATAGGACTTGCTCATCTCCTCAACAATGGGTTGACTGCGAACCAGGCCATATTCGGTCTGCTCGTAATCATGCCAATCCGGGGGAAGATTTGATCTATCATCTGAATTTTTGTTTTTCTCATCTTTATTTCCGCCTTTTGAAGACATACAAAAAAATTATTATTATTTTTATTTATTGTTCAAAACCTTATCTATTCCTTATGATTATCTTCTATTTCTTGTTTTATGGTTTCCATGATCTTGAGCCCGGATGTGGCCTTGATGTCCGTCTCCGGAGAGGTGGTAGTATTATTTGAGAGCTCTAATTCAGACGAAGAAGTGGAGATGGTAGTATTTAAATTTTCCATTTCTTGCCTAGCATCTTCAAAAACGCTCACAAAACCTTCTGTCACCTCACTGAAATCAATGCCCTCACGGTCTTCATAAAGACCGGTATTTTGAAGACTGGATTGAACAGTAGAAAACCAGAATATGAAAATAAGAGTTATAAAAAAGCCGATTCCGGTGACCATTAAAAAGAACTTATCTCTTTCTGTTCTATCCTCGCTTTTTTTTCTCCTTTTAAAAGACATAGATTATAAATTAAAAATGACCAACTCCATATTTTCCTGAGGCAATTCTTTTTTGTTTATTTTTAACTTGTCTTCATAGGTGGGCTTTATCCCCAACTCTTTGACAAAGGGATCCACCGTATCCAGGTCTATTTTTAAACCCGGTACTTTATAATGCATGGGGATGACCATTCTGGGTTCTATCTGGGAAACCACAGAAACAGCGGACTTGGCGTTCAAAGTATAAGTTCCACCCACCGGAATCATCAATATATCAATACCCACCAAAGATTCCAGTTGTTTGTTATCCAAAACATGTCCCAAGTCCCCCAAATGGACCACCGAAATATTATCAATTTCAATTCTGTAAATAATATTTTTACCCCTGTTAGCACCCTGATCCTCATCATGATAAGAATCAACGCCTTGGACCATGACTCCCTTGGTGTCATATTCTCCTGAGGAGTTTATGACAAAAGGCTTACCGCGCAGGGAGCTAACATTGTTATGGTCAAAATGATCATGACTTACAGTCACTATATCAGCCTCGAAATTGGGAACCTTAAGACCCAAGGATTTGTCAAAAGGATCGGTTATAACAGATATTCCGTCTGAACCGATCTTATCTTGAATTCTAAAACAGGAATGTCCTAGCCAAGTTATAATCATAAAAAATCATTTACTAACTAAAAATAAGTGGGGCACACTTACTTTTAGTTTAGCAAAACAGGAGTCTTTAGTCAATTTAAATTTTTATCACAAAACCCTTAAAAAGGGCTTAAAAAACAAATTTTATGGCCTCAAATCTTTCAGCTTTTGCTTATCTAAAATTTTTCCATAATCCTTTTCAAAAGACTTGATATGGCGATCTAATTCTTTTTTTAGCCATTCATGCTCTTGTCTGCCAGTTTCTCCTTTCTCCTCCATCTTATTTAATAAAGCCTGATGTCCCACTATTTTTTCCATATAATCTCCGATCTTGGACTGTTCTTCTCCAGACAAACCAGAAAACTCTCCGGAATCCGAATCAAGAAAATCTTCAGCTCTAAAACCAAGCACGCCGTAATTTACATTAGAAACATTTCCCTTGTCATCATATCTGAATTCAGGTCTTTTTATTGAGACAGAAGAGGGGTTTTCATCCTCTTCTTTTTTGGACCAATCCCCTGACTCCTCTTCGCCTCCTATTTCACTAGCATCTTCCATACTTGAAACTGAATACAACTTGCTTTCATCCAAAATATTACCATATTCTTCCTTGAATCTGTCCACTTGATCCCTGAACTGCTCCTTGGCCCGCTCATATTTCTCAGAGCCAGTCTCTCCTCTTGCGTCCAGCTCTTGCAACACGTCTTGATGTTTTAAGATCTCTCTTAAATCATCCTCAACCTGCTCCCATTTATTAGTAGCAGCCAGCCTGTGAGTCTCAGTATTGTTAATATCCACCCAATCCCTGGAATTAAATCCGGAAGGTTTATGGTCAATCCCGGTGATATTGCCTTTATCGTCATCCTTAAACTCAATATCTTTTTGTTCTTCTTCCTTCGACACCCCATCCGAATCCTTGGCAGACTCTTCCTTTTCTTTGACTTCCTCATGACCTTCTTTGTCAATTTTATCAAAAGTTTTGTTTTTTTGAACATCTTCAGTCTCTAGGGAAGTATTTTTCTCGATATCCAATTCACCTTCCTCCAAAACATCACCATAATGATCTTTGAATCTGTCTATCATATTTTGAAACTCATCCTTAGTCCACTCATATTCCTTAGAACCGATTTCTCCTCTTGTCTCCAGTTCTTTTAATACTTTTTGGTAGCCCAATATATTTCTCAGTTCAGAACTAACAGAACTCCAATTGTTACGCAAATCCTCAGACTCCGGATTATTCCAGTCTATTAGTTTTCTAGGGTCGGATTTCAAAAGGGTGTAATCAATCCCGGTAACATTTCCCTCGCTATTATATTTAAACCTAACACCTTTAACAGTGCTTGTAGTTCCTTCAAGTGAAGATATCTCTTTATCAGTGACTCTGACTTCTTGAGGGTCTCTCTGTTCAAGTTCTTCTGGGGCCTGGCTGACAGATCTGGTTCTTGCTTTGTCTTGATCTTCTTTATCCTTGGGTGTCTTTTCGGAGTCCTCAATCTTAGTTTCTTGAGTAGCGTTTTTTTGGGGAGATATTTCTTTTTCCGAGCTAGTTTCAAGATCTTTCCCTGTAAATTCTTCTGGCTCAGGAACCACAGTCTCTCTTCCGGTAGCTACCGGATCATTTTGATTAAAATATTTTTCAATCATCTCGTTTATGTTGTTTATGGAATCCTTGGATATATCTCCTCCAGTTCTCCAGAAAAAAGGTCCTTTGGCTACCATAGTGTTGTCGTTCCAATTTATTAAGACTTCCCAATCAGAGTTAGGACCCCAATTCTCATGAGGCAAAATTATTTTGGTATCTCCCCCAGAGGAACGAAGAACCTCTACTTCGGAAAGGTCAAAATTCCCCATAACCTTGCCAAAAAGGGATTTACCTCCTTTTTCCATAAGATCTGGGTCAAGAGAAAATTTCAACTTTATCAAATCCTTTAGATACTTGCTTCCTGAGCTGTTATTGAAACTCTTATGATTTATATGATTTAAAAAATCATGCAACCTAGAATAGTCCTTGTGAGTGTCTCCCAAAATTTCAGACATACCAGGATCTCTTTTTATCTCCCTGGTCAAAGAAATCACTTTCTTAAACTCTTCCTTCCAGTTATCACCCGAAGACTCCATTAAATTTTTGGCAAATAATATTTTTTGTTTCTCTGCCGAAGATAATTCTTTTTCCGGATCAACCCCTAATTCCTTAAGGATCATCAATTGGGATCTTTTTTTAGGGTCCAGTGTTTCACTGCTTACCTTTTTAACCTCTTCTGCAACAAGTTCTTGTCTTATCCTTTCTTTTATGTCAGCCACAGATTCTCCTTCTTTAAATTTTCCTGACAAAGAAGTATCTTCAACCCTCCAATTATTATCCTCATCAACCACAAGTTCGTAGGTTTGCCCATTGACATCCAAAGGGGCAAGAATCTCCTTTTCTCCGGACTCACTTTTACCAAAATCAACTTTTTGAGGATCTGCTCCCAACTGTCGTGCCCGTTTATCAGCCCAATTGTCCCTAAGTTCCTGTTCACTTACGGCCCTAGCCTCCAGTTCACTGCCTCCTTTTTTGACATAAATCTCTCCTGTTTCCGAGTTTATATTGACTTCATTTCCTTTATAAATAAGGTTCTGGACATTGTTTCCATCACTCATGTCCAAATTAGAAACCGACATCTTGTTTATGGCCATCTCTAAGAGTTTTTCTCTGTTTTCCGAAGTTATTTCCTCATGATCAGGATAATACCTGCCAATAAAAGCATCTTGAGTTCCTTTGTCAGCGTCCACTAAAAGCTCTCTGCTGATCTTGGTTAGATTATCTCCTGTCTCCACCTTCTGAGAAAGGGAATTAAGTTTTCCTGTATATTCTTTTAACTGAGAAAGGTTTTGTTTTCCAACAAAACCCAAAACTTTATCATCCGCTTTCTCAGGATTTATTTTTTCTAAGTATTTTAAAGCTTCGATTTTATCATGATCTGACAGGTCTAATAATTCTTTCTTAAGTTCCTTGGAAAAGGGTGAAGCAAGAACCTCTAGTTCCTTTTCTGACACAACACCATCAGCCATTATTTTTCCCAACAAATCAGGGTCTTTGTCTTTAAGTTTTTCTAATCGTTCTATTATGCCAGGATTGGCCTCCAGACAGTTTCTTAATTCAGGGTCTTTCAAGAATTCCAATTTTACCTCCTTGGGAAGATCAGATTCTCCCAAAGATATCTCCCAGTCAGCCACTTCATTGTTTTTTGCTATAACATTTATTACGTCGGCATCCTTGATTCTGGATTTTTTTATCTTATCAAAGTGCTCTTTTTTAAGTTCAAAAACTTCCTGGCTTAGTTCCGAATCTTCTGGAGACTCAACTTCTAAAAGTAATTTTTTTGGTTTTTTGAATTCTTGATCATCTTTGTTTGGCTCCTCAGGTTCTTCTTCTGATCCTTTTTCTTGATCACCAAGATTTTTATCCAATCCGGCCTCAGCCTCAGGTCTTTTCCAGCCCAAACTTTCGGCAAACCTGCCTCCGAGCCATTGACCAGCAAAAGCAAAACCAGCCGAAGTACCGGCGCTCTGAAGAGCTTTTTTGGCAGCATATTTTTTTCGATTCTTTTTTACCAAGCCCTCCAACTCAGCAATAAACTCATCCACTACTTTTTTGTCTTCTTCGTATTGACCGTCTAGTGTTTTCTTACCTCCTTTTAAATATTCATGACTTTTTAAAAAATTGAATTCAGCTTCCTTGGCCTGAGCTTGACCCAATCTTTGAGCAAGGCTGTACTGGTTATAAAATCTATTATCATCTCCGCCAAAATTAATCCCTCCTTTATCGATCTTGGAGTTGATCTCTTCTATATGATAACGAAGGGACTTCAGGGCCTCTTCTTTTTGCTCTTTAGTGGATAATTCGGAATCTAGAATATCCTCAAAGCTTTCCAGGGCCTCAGAGTAGTAATTCCAATCAACTACATCCTTTTCTGTGCCCACATCTTTTTCAACGTAATATTTATAATAATTTTCGTTATAAAGCTCTTGATCGACCTGCCCAGAACCACCTCTCTTGGCTTCCTTGTCCTTTTCCGCAAGATCTTCCTGAGCTCTCTTCCAACCCCGATATCCTCCGATTCCGGCAGCACCCACAGGAGCACCAAAGGCGGCTAAAGAGGCACCTGCACTACCCAAGAGAGCGGTGGCTCCACTTCTGGCAGCAAAACCTGCTCCGAAAAAAGCACCTTTCTCTGTAACAATATCCCTGGAAGCATTCTTCCAGGTCTTTTTATTCTTAATATTCTGCAAAGCCTTTTCTACTTCAGGGTTATGATTCAAACTACGGTTTATATAAACCTGATGCTCTGCATTGTTTATCTCCAGGCTAGCCCCTTCTTTTCCCTGTTTTCCTTTTTTGATACCCAAAGCGACTTGTCTGGCCTGTTCATATTTTTCTTTGACCTCTTCAAACTTTTTTCTTTGAGTCTTGGAAGTGGAATTCTTCCATTCTTCGGGTGTCCTGGCAAACTCATTAGCGATCTTATTGAAATTTTTCAACTTGTCTTTTTTGCTTTTGTCCAGGTCTTCTTCTACATTCAAAAAACCTATCTCCAAAGAACCATCCTCTTTTATCTCCACCTCGGGACCAAACTCTTTCAATCCAGCGACCAACTGCTTTAAAGTATTTTGGTGAACTTCCATGCCTCCTTTTAAAATATCTTCTCCTTTACTTTCTTGAAGTTTTCCTAGTTGATAGTGCTTGCTTACACTCTTCCAAAGTCTTTCCAAAAACTTGGATTCTCCCATTTCCTTTTTAAATTCATTGCTCGCCTCCTCCTCTATTCTTCCCAGGGTAAGTTGTTTTAAATTCTCCAAAGTCAAAAGTTGTTGTCCTTCAGAAAGCTTATCAAAACCATCTAAGCTTTCCAGTTCTTCCTTTTTAATATTCATCTCTTCTTTAAATCTCTGAACCACCTTGTCAGAGATCTTTTTTTGTTCAACACCCTCTACTTGCTTTTCTTCTTCCATATCCTCGCTTCCTTGAAGCTCTTTATCCTCTTTTGATTTCGAGTCTTTATCCTGTTTTTGATCTGAAACATCTGATTTTTTAATTTTCTCTTTTTTTGAAGAGTATCTATCTGAATAATAATCAATAAGCTTATCAGCTACCTCAATCTCAGCCTCAGGTATATCTATTTTGAGAAGTTTGTCTAATTCATCAGAAGTATCTGTACTCTCAAGACCTCTCTGCAGAATTTCTCTTACTTCTTTTATAGCCTGAAGAATATCTCGAGGATCAGTGTTCTTATCAATTTCCTGAGAAGCATCCTCTCCACCAATCTTTTTCACCAAATCCCTAAGATCTTTTATAATATCCCCTGACAATTGGAAGTTTTTTATATCCTCCAGCTTTTTATACGAGTTCTTGAGTAGTTTTTCTTTTTCCAGGGCGTCTTTAAAAGCCTCATAGGTGTTGTCCTCATCTCTTTCAAAGACATCCTCTCCCATCATAGCCTTAACCAACCTCTTGGCATCCTCTTCATGGTTGTTTGGATTTTGAGGTCTTTCAAAATTAGGCATAAATTTTTAGAAAAATTATTTAGAAAAATAGAGTCCGTCATCGTCATCATCCTCTTCTTTAGAGGATGATTCTTCAAGGGAGTCCCCGTCATCCTGGACTTGATCGTCTTCAGAAGGAATATCCTGACCCTCCTCTTCCTCTTCTTCATCCCGGTCCTCATAATCCTCTTCTTCGTCCTGGGAGTCCAAATAATCCTCAGGGGGGTCAAAGTTCTGCCTGTCATGGATCTCGGTCCCGCTTAAATGGCCACTGTCCTCCATTGCCTCATATTGATCCCTATTAACAAGAACTTCTCTGGGTTTGGATCCATTGGCCGGGCCCACGATACCAGCCTCTTCCAATTCATCTAACAATCCGGCGGCTCTGGCATAACCGACCCGAAGCTTTCTCTGTAAGAAAGAGGCCGAAGCCTTTCCAGAGTCAACAACAGTCTTCTTTGCCTCTTCAAAAAAGGCGTCTCGGTCATCATCGTCGAGCTGCTTGCCGTCAAAAGCGGTGGCTCCCATGCCTTCCACTTTTTGCTTGTCAGTAACCTCTTCCAAGTACTCAAAATCACCACTATGTTCTTTTATATAATTGACCACTCTTTTTACCTCGGCATCACTGACAAAGACTCCTTGGATCCTTTTAGGTTTAGACATATCAGGATTAACAAAAAGCATATCTCCTTGACCCAAAAGTTTTTCTGCTCCCTGTGAATCCAGAATAGTCTTAGAATCAACTCCAGAAGCCACTGAAAAAGCGATACGAGCCGGAACATTGGCCTTGATCAAACCAGTGATCACGTCCACACTCGGTCTTTGAGTGGCCAAAACCAGATGAATACCCACTGCCCTGGCCATTTGGGTCAATCTAATAACTCCGGCTTCAACCTCGCGCGGAGCAGCTACCATTAGATCAGCCAACTCATCCACCACAAAAACAATGTAAGGCATCTTCTCAGTGTTCGGAGAGCGGTTATAAGAGTCTATATTTCTCTTTTTGGATTTGGATAAAAGTTCAAATCTTCTGTCCATTTCATTCAAACACCATTTTAAAGAATTAACTGTTTTGTTAACATCAGTTATCACCGGTGTTAATAGGTGGGGGATACCATCGTAAATGGGCAACTCCACTCTTTTGGGGTCGACCATGATAAACCTTAGATCATCAGGATCGTTCTGGTACAAAAGACTGACAATAATGGAGTTTATACAGACTGATTTTCCGGAATTGGTGGCTCCAGCTATTAGCAGATGAGGCATTCTGGTTATATCATAAATCCAGCTATCACCAGTCACATCCTTACCCAAGGCCATCATCAGATTATTCTTTCTATTTTTGAATTCTTTGCTGGACAAAACCTCTCTTAAGGTAACAATAGCCTTGGTCTTATTAGGAACTTCGATCCCGACCAGAGCCTTTCCTGGTATAGGAGCCTCGATTCTAATAGGGTGGGCTGCCAGGGACAGGGCCAAATCATTGCTGAGGTTAGTTATCTTGGACAATTTCACTCCCTCGGCTGGTTTTAGGGTGTATTGAGCTACTGTGGGCCCGACTTCAACATCGCCCATTTCTACCGGAATACCGAAATTCTCTAAAGTTTTTTGGATAAGCAAGGCATTGTACCTAACATCTCCGCTACTGGCCTTGCCTGAGTTATTGTTTAAAAGATTCAAAGGTAGGTCTATTTTAATGTTACTGGGCTCCCAATTAGACTCTACTTTAGGGTCAGGCTTCTCAGGTGTAACCTCAACTCCAGAATCTCCACCATTCTGAAGTCCGGATTTTTCTGGAGACATCTCACCCAGATCTCTTCTGGAAAACATTGATGCCTCAACCTCTTCAGTTTTCTCTTGTACAACCTCTTCTTCCTCCTCCTCTTCCTCCTCCTCACTAGACCTGAAAAGGTCGGCAAAAAGAGAAAAGAACCATTTAAAAGGAATGAATAATTTGGCTACCAAACTTTCTCTTCCCAAGATCTTGCTTAAAGTGGTGTTAAATATTAAAAGAAGAGAGATTATGAACAGAGCCAGTAATATGATCATGCTCCCCCAAATACCCAGGAGGTTATAGAAATTCGAGGCCAACAAATACCCCAGATAACCGCCACCAGTGCCCGCTCCAGCCATATTACTCCACTCCTCAGGCGGCTTGATCATATGAAAAAAGGATTGGACAGAAATTAAAAACAAAAAAAGTCCCAAAAAGTGAGATCCTTTAAAATAACCCTTGTCTCCTTTATATAAAAAGAAACCCCAAATCAACAAAAGTAAAGGAAATATCCACTTTCCCAAACCAAAGGCCAAACCAAGTCCCTGGGCTAAATAATCACCTCCTTTACCTCCCAAGCCAAAAAGACCTACCAAGCTCAAAGCCCCCAGAGTCAATATCAAAACCACCCAAATGGCTTTTTTGGTCTCACTACTTAGACCCAGGCTGGGCAGAGTTATATAATCCAGAGGATCTTTGTCCGGAGTTTTTTGCTTATTATTAATTTTCTTTCTTTTTTTCTTTGCCATAAAATCAACTTAATATTAACATTATATCATAAAAAAAGGCATAAAAAAAGGGCTGTTCTGGAAACAAAAGCCCTTTTTTATAGTATATGCAGAACAATTCGAAGAGATCAGCTCTCTTGACGGCTGATCCTTTGTTCTCTTATAAGGACGATCAAGAGAACTATAACCACTCCGAACAAGGCCTCTGACAAATATTTTGTCCAACTACCAAGACCAGAATCAGAAGACAAGACCAAATTTTCTTGATAAGGGTTAGAGGTCTGGGAATCCAAGACTTGAGCCAAATCCTCCTCTTTGATATCCGGATCATCAGAGAGCTTAACAAGATCCTTGTCACTCCTGGGTAATAATCTTGGTTCTGATCTAAATTTATTGACCAAACCGGTCACTTCGACTTTATCACCCTCAGATAAACCTGATATATCCAAATGATCTCTTACAAAGACCTCAATTTCTCCCTCGTCGTCTCCCAGATAAAATTTATTTGCTTGGACCTCCAACACCTCTCCTTTGACTGAGACTAAATTGCCGGTATTATCTCTCAAATCCGAACAATCGATTTTAAAGGATTGAGGGGTCTCTTTTTGGGATATAACCTTCATATCTTTAGCAGATGAAGTGTTTATTCTCTTTTCTCCGTGACTAACAGACACTTCTCCTTTAACTTCTATATAATCACCTGTATTAAGATCAGGAAAATCCTGATGATAATTATAAATCTGAAGCCCCGGAGAGCCGGTAATATAAAAATACTGACTTCCCAAAACACCCGGCTCCACAGCCACCGTGCCCCTGGTAGTAACAGAACTGCCTTCTTCCAATTCTTTTACTTCGGTCACCGGAGTGATTATGTCCTGGGTGTCAAAGGACTTCTCCTCTTTGTGTTCCTGTTGTTCTTCAAGTTCTTCTTTCTCAAGTTCTTGTTTTTCCGGTTCTTTTTCTTTTTTGTCCGAAGACTTTTTAGGAGAAGTTTGTTTTTCTTCCTCTTCTTTTTCTTCCTCTTCTTCCTCCTCCTTTTCTTTTTCTTCCTCAACCTCTGTCTTGTCACCTAAAACAGAGGACAGAACAGAAATATCTTTGTCATCCCTGGGCAATATTCTGGGTTCAGACCTGAACATATTAACCAAACCCACTACCTCAACCTCGTCTCCTTCGGATATATCTGAAAGGTCCAAACGATCCTTGCTATATACCATAATCTCCTCGCTTCCATCCTTAAGATAAAATCTATCAGATTCTGAATCTGAAAGCTCTCCGGTAATAGAGACGAAATTACCGTCATTATCAGACACCTCGGACATATCAAGCTCAAGAGGTGAAGGCACTTCTTCTTGTCCTAGAACCTTAATATCATCAATGTCCGAAGTATTCAATCTTTTTTCTCCATGACTGACAGACACCTCTCCATT
>CAZNAQ010000002.1:0-422 GCA_964571265.1 uncultured Gammaproteobacteria bacterium
AGACCCTTTCCTTCCAAGGACCTTAAAGAAACCATTATGAACCTGAACCCCAAAAACATCGCGGTCTTGGATAAGGCGATCAGTTTGGGTCAAATGGGACCCCTGGCCTCGGACCTGAGGGCCTGTTTTCAAAATTCTGTTGCCAACCTCAAGATAACCCGATACCACCCTGAGATCCAAAGTTTCATAGTCGGCCTCGGGGGAAGAGATATCTCAAAAGAAAAAATAAGAAAAGTGATCGACCTGGCTGAAAAGAAGAACAACAATATTCACGGAACTTTTATAAATTAAGATAGTTATGAAAAAAACAATTATTGTACTAACCATTGCCATCATATTTGCTGGCTTGATATTCTCGATACATCCTGCTGAAGCCCAGTTACAATACACCCCAGAGGTGGGTATACCCGGAGAATTTGAAG
>CAZNAQ010000002.1:522-20648 GCA_964571265.1 uncultured Gammaproteobacteria bacterium
CAACGCCAACAAAGTGGAGTCTGCCAAGCAGTGGATAGGTGGAGCCCTTACCGGTCTGGTGCTGGCCCTGTCTTCCTATATGATCCTATTACAGATAAATCCAGAACTGGTCAATTTTCATGTTCGAGAGATCACTGATACTGAAGAACAACCTAGTAACGAACCTGGTTGTTGCCAATATTGGGATCCGAATGTGGGAACCACTGACCAACTCTGTTCTCAGGTAGACGAACAAGAACAATGCAAAACAAATGCGCCCATGGGAGGATATGAATTAAGATTTTTTATGGAAGATGCTACATGCATCCGAGGAAGTGGTGGAGGGGTGTGTAGATTAATAGAGGGAGAAGAAGACGGGTCGGCGGAATGTAAAGGAGAACCGAATACAGTAAATTGCGTCCAATGCGATGCCCCTAATTGCCACTGTTGGATGGGAGACTGCAGAGCCTGCAACCTAGAGGGTGAATCATGTACTGGCAATCAAGCCACACTCAATTGTTGCGGAGACCTAATGTGTATGCAAGGTACCTGTGTGCAACCATAAGATATAAATGATGCCCGTGTAATTAAATGATCAGGATTTAAAATATTTAAATTATCAATGTTTCTTTACAAAATAATAAAATACCCAATACTTTGTTCTTTTATTGCTGTTATATCAGTGATCTTTGTTTTAATATTCTCGATACATCCGGCTGAAGCCCAGTTACAATACACCCCAGAGGTGGGTATACCCGGAGAATTTGAAGAGACAATGGATGTGCCGGGAGACACTTCTGCCATAGGAAACTATATCAAAGCTATTTATTCTTACAGTATAGGTATTGTGGGCATATTGGCGGCAGTAGTGTTGATGATCGGAGGAGTCACTTGGCTCACCGCCGGAGGCAACGCCAACAAAGTGGAGTCTGCCAAGCAGTGGATAGGTGGAGCCCTTACCGGTATGGTGCTGGCCCTGTCTTCCTATATGATCCTATTACAGATAAATCCGGAACTGGTAAATTTTCATGTTCGAGAGATCCATAAGACTGCTCAAAGTGACCTGGAACTCTTTAGAGCAAGCGATCCCAGTTGTTCTTGGGTAATTTCAAGCACCTGCAATGAACATTTAGGAGAATACGAAGCAGAGGATCCTGCAAGATGCGGAACAAAAATCGAGGAAAACCTCCAAACCTGTTGTTGTGACGGGACAGGAGAATCAGAGTGCATACAGGACGGATCGGGTTGCTCCATTCATAGTGTAGACCCTGAAGGAATGCAGTGCAGTAACTGTTGTAGTGGTGAATATCACGCTCACACCGGGATGCTTCATGTCTGTGGAGAAGAACCGGAAGAAGGAGAAGAGATTGGAGGGGAAGATGAAGAAGTTACTGGCTGCTGTCTGTATCAATATGTTCAAGAAACCGACAGATACTACAGCTGTTCCGAAGATATAACCGAAGGAGATTGTCACGATCAATCAGGCTCTGTTCAATTCCAAGAAAACGGCAGTTGTGTAGATGAATCCTGGTGGTTGCAACAATCTTATTATTCCTGCGAATAAATAATTGTATATGAACATACATTTCACTAAATACAGTGAAAAAAAATTCGATATATTGAATGAACACGGGGTTTTTTTTACCAAAGAAGAAATCGAGGAAACAGTAAAAAAACCCGACAAGACAGACAAAAAAGGTAGATATTTATCCGCCAGAAAAGAGAATATAAAGGTGGTCTATGAAAAGGACGAAGACGTTTTAAAAATAATAACTTTTTACCCGGTATAATATGCATTATGACCCTGAGGCCAATATAATTAGCTGGCAGGTAGCCGGAGGCAAGATCAGTCATGCCTGGGAATTCAGTAATTTTATAATCCATGTATCAAGTAACAATAAACCCATCCTGATAGAGATACTGGAAGCCTCCAGGTTTATAGGTCAAATGGAAAAATTAAAAAATATCAAGGATATAAAAAAAGTTAAGAAAGAGGAAAAAGAAGGTCTTATTACTTATAACAATAACTAAAAAATAAAACTGCCCCCAGACACAGGAGGGCAAAACATACTATGGCTACTAAAACCAAAAACAAGAAAAACACCTTACTTAGCCCTGGACACAGAGCCTGTGCCGGTTGCGGACAAATGGTCGCTGCCAAAACAGTGGTCAACACCCTGGGAAGCGAGGTTATCATCGCCAACGCCACCGGATGCCTGGAAGTCACCACCACTCCTTATCCGGAAAGTTCCTGGGAAGTTCCTTGGATCCACTCTCTGTTTGAAAACGCGGCCGGAATAGCTTCAGGTATCAGAGCCGCCCTGGACCACAAAGAAAAGATAACCAAAGGCAAAAAAAAGAATAAAATTAAGGACATCAAAGTAGTGGCTCAAGGAGGTGACGGCGGAACTTTTGATATCGGCTTCGGATTGATCAGTGGAATGTGGGAACGAGGCGAGAATATTCTATATATCTGCTATGACACTGAAGCCTATTCTAACACCGGAGTTCAAGCCAGTGGAGCCACTCCCTGGGGAGCCAGCACCACCACCACCCCGTCTGGAGATGGGCCCACTATAGATGCTATAGGATCACACCAAAGAAAAAAAGACATGGTCTCCATAGCCCTGGCTCACGGCCTAAGATATGTGGCTCAAAGCACAGCCGGATTTCCGGACGATATTGCCCAGAAAGTAAAGCACGCTCTGGAAGTTGAAGGACCGGCCTATATTCAGATATTAACTCCTTGTATACCCGGGTGGAAGATAAAGCCCGATCAATCGATACAAGTAGCCAAGCTGGCCGCCGAAACCGGACTATATCCTCTATTGGAATACCGAGATGGAGAGCTGAAAAAGGCCAAGCAAGTAAAAGAGGGTGCCAAAGTGGAAGATTATCTCAAGGTCCAAGGAAGATTCAAACACCTATTTCGGGACAAAAAAGGTAAGCAACAAATAGAATTGATCCAAGAAAAAGCGAACAATAATATTGAAAAGTACGGCCTGAAATAGAATTCTATTTCAGGGCCTTGTCAATCGCTTTGTTGACCAGTTGGTCCGCTTCTTTGTTCTTTTCTCTGCGAACATGAAAGAAGCTCACCTTTTTAAAGTCAAGACTTAAATTATAGATACTAACAAACAAGGGCTGTAAGTCCTTGTTTTTGATTTTATATTCTCCGTTTAATTGTTTTACCACCAATTCGCTATCAACATAGAACTTCAACTCCCCTTTTCCTAGCTTCTTGGCCTCTTGCAAAGCCCTTAAGACAGCCTTGTATTCGGCCTGGTTATTGGTGGTCTCTCCCAGGTATTCGGATAATTCCTTCACTCTCTCTCCTTCTGCGTTATAAAAAACCGCTCCGATACCGGCCGGACCGGGGTTGCCCCTGGCGCCTCCGTCCGTATAGATAACTAAATTCATAGGATTTGATTAAATTTTAATTCTCTTTTTTGTTTCCCGGAATTTTGATGTCCAGAATCTTTAACTGGACCTCACTCCGACCATTGAACTCATTCAGGTCTACATCGTAGGCCACATCGATTCTGTCACCTACTTTCAAGTCCTGCCATTTGTTTTGATGGTTAAAATAGATTGCCCAAAGATTATTTAATCGAAGCTTGATATGCTCTCCTTTTTTTCCCATATACACAATATCTCTAACCTCCACCTCTCGACTGACAAACCTGGGTTGCGGATTATCTTGACCAAAGGGAGCTAGGCTGTCCACTTTGTCAAAAAACTGCCTGTCAATTTGAGACAGGTCCAATTCGGCATCAAGCTTCAGTGTCGGTACAAGCTCCACTTCTTTTAACTCCTGATTGGCCAGATGAGTTATTTTTTTAATGAATTCATCCAAGTTATCATCCAACAAACTAAAACCGCAAGCTTTGGCATGTCCGCCGTATTTGTCCAGAACATCGCTACACTTCTCCACAGCCTCTATGATGTTGAACTCGTCAACACTTCTTCCAGACCCCTTATAACAATCATCTACCTTAGTGATGACCAGACTGGGTTTATAATACTTGTCTGTGATCCGACTGGCCACCAGGCCGATTATCCCCTCTGACCAAGCGTTCTTTTTATCATTGACCGCCACTATTATTTTGTTTTGATTCTCATCCTGATCTTTGACAGCCTGGTCGAATATCTTTTCAGTATCTTTCTGTCTTGCAATGTTTTTCTGATCAAGATCCCGAGCCATTCGCCCGGCTTCTGCTCTGTCTTGGCTGACCAAGAGATAAAAAGCCTTGTCGGCATGATCCATTCTACTGGAGGCGTTCAACCTGGGACCTAATTGAAAGCCGACGTTCCAAGCCTGAAGTTTCTTGTTATTTATTTGAGCCACCTCGATCAATTTTTGAAGACCCACTCTCTTGGTATGATTCAAGACCTTCATGCCCTTTTTGACCAAAACCCTGTTCTCACCCAACAAAGTGACACAATCAGATATGCTTCCTATAGCCACCAGGTCCAACAATCTTTCTGTAAATATCTCTTTCTGTTTATCAGTCAAAGTGGAACTGCTAATCAGGGCCTGGCCGAATTTAAAAGCCACGCCCACCCCAGCCAAATATTTGAAAGGATATTCACTTTCCTTTAAAAGAGGGTTAATAATAGGACATTGCGGAAGATCTTCTTTTTTTTCCGGAGGAATATGGTGATCTGTTATCAAAACATCTAAGCCCAGGTCTCGAGCATATTCCACCTCTTGCTTGTTTCTTATTCCCGAATCTACTGTGATTATCAAACCAGATCCCTGGTCTTTTACCTCCTTGATCGCCTCCTTGTTCAGACCATAGCCCTCTGTAACCCGGTCCGGGATATAGACCTCTGCCTTGGCCCCGATGCTTCCTAATAAGCTGAACAGGAGGGCCGAAGAGGTGATGCCGTCGGCGTCATAATCACCGTAAATACAGATCTTGGTCCCCTGTTTTATATGCTTAATCGTTAGATTCACCGCCTCTTTCATAAAGGGAAGCAAAAAAGGATCATAACCGGCGTCGAAATCGGCCTGTAGAAAATGATCTATATCCTCCTTTTTCTTAAGACCTCGATTATATAAAAGTTGGAGAAGCAAAGGATCATAATCTTTTTTGTCCTCAAAAAAGTTTTTACGGGCACTGGGAAGCACCCGCCACACCTTCTCGTAATTCATCCCTCGCCCTTTACTCTAAAGGACGCGAGGCGAACTACCAGAATAATTTTTTATCGGATCAATAAAAAGCTAGACTGATACTCCAAAACACCATACTAAAAATAACAACAAAGGAAAGTATAAACCATCCTACTTGCTTTAAATGTTTCTTTTTGATCTTAAAACGTTTTTTGGACATATTAGGAAATTAGTATTTATCCTGATCATTTTTTTAATATCTTCACAAAAGCCTCCGGAGGTATATCCACTCTTCCTTTGCCACTGGCCATCATCTTTTTCTTACCCTCTTTCTGTTTTTCCAAAAGCTTTCTTTTTCTACTGACATCCCCGCCGTACAACTTGGCTGTCACATCCTTTCTTTTAGCAGACAGTCTCTCGGCAGCTATAACCTTACCTCCCACAGCCGCTTGCAACTTGACCACAAACATCTGCTGAGTTAGGGTCTCTTTTAATATTTTGACTATTTTTTTACCCTGCTCAAAAGCCTCGTCCCGATAGACCATAGTGGCCAAGGACTCAACCGGCTCTTCAGCCACCAAAATATCCATCTTAACCACATCCGCTTCTTTATATCCCAGGTAATCATAATTAATAGAAGCAAAACCAGAACTGACACTTTTTATTTTATCATAAAAATCCGTCAAAATGGATGCCATGGGCATCTCGTAATAAAGGATCACCCTATCCTCGTCCAAGAATTCAGTGTTTTTATAAACACCTCTTTTAGACTGGACCAACTCCATTATCTTTCCCATGTAGAGTTTAGGGACTATCACATCCAAGGTTACCCAAGGCTCTTCTATTCTGTCTATCTCACTGGGATCGGGCATTTTTTGAGGGGTTCTTATAATAACCTCTTCCCGATTCTTTTTATGAACTTTGTAGGCGACACTGGGAACCGTGACCACTAAATCCAATTCATACTCCCTCTTTAACCTTTCAATCACTATCTCCAGATGCAAAAGACCTAAAAAACCACACCTAAAGCCACTACCCAAAGCCTCGGAATATTCCGGATCATAACTTAAGGCCGAATCATTCAACTTCAATCTCTCCATAGCTTCCCTGAGGTCGTTTATCTCACCTCCCTCTCTGGGAAAAACTCCAGCAAAGACCATAGGCTTGGTCTCTTTGTAGCCTTTTAAGGGTTTCAAGTCCTCGCTTTGATCCTTTAAAGCCAGGGTATCACCGACTTGACACTCCTGAATATCTTTCAAACCAGTAACCACATAACCAACCTCCCCGGCCCTTAATTCGCCTGTGGACATATAATCTGGACTAAAAATTCCCACATCCAAGACCTCGCTTTCCACTCCCGTACCCATTAGAGTTATCTTGTCTCTTTTTTTGACCCTTCCTTCCTTGACTCTTATATAAGCCACTACTCCGCAATATTCATCATAATTGGAATCAAATATAAGGGATCTCAAAGGTAGATCATCGCTTTCTACGGTATAGGGTGCCGGAACCCTTTTGATCACTTCTTCTAAAATGTTTTCCACCCCCTGGCCCGTCTTTCCCGAGGCCTCAAGTATCTCTGACTTATCACAACCTAAAAGATCTTGAATTTCTTTTTTTACCTGCTCCGGATTGGCTGCCGGGAGATCTATTTTGTTGACCACCGGGATTATGACCAGATCCTGCTCCATGGCCAAATACAGATTAGCCAGAGTCTGGGCCTGTATTCCCTGAGCGGCATCAACCAAAAGCAAGGCCCCTTCCACAGCTGCCAAACTCCTGGAGACCTCATAATTAAAGTCCACATGCCCCGGAGTGTCAATCAAATTAAAGGTATAATCCTTGTATTTCATGGTCACCGGCTGCAGTTTTATGGTTATCCCCCTCTCTCTTTCCAAGTCCATTCGGTCAAGCATCTGCTCCTTCATCTTCCTGCCCTCCACAGTCTTGGTCAACTCAAGCATCCGGTCAGCCAAAGTGGACTTTCCGTGGTCAATATGAGCTATAATGGAAAAATTTCTGATAGTACTGGGCATATAAAAATAATTAATACTCCAAATCTCCCCACTCCTTGATGGGGTTATATAAATTTATATATTATATTCCTCGAGCCTCTCCCTGATCTCCTGTCTCCACCTTATTCCAGGGAAACCTTTTGGAAAAAGAATTCCAAATACTGAACAACTCTTCTGATCTGAGTAACACACACACTATAATATAAATTATGATTCCAGACAAGCCCGCCAAAAAACCTTGGGTAAAGACCCCCCAAAGCCGGGTCATGTCGATCAGAGGCCACACAGCCAATTTGGTAGCCTGAACCATGGCTCCGCAGGCAATGGCGGCCAAAGAGAATTTGGTGACTGAGAGCAATATCTTGTTCTCATCCAGGGATCCCAAATTGTAGTTCAAAAGCAACCACAAAAGAACAAAGTTTATTATCTGGGCCACTGAAAATCCCAAGGCCAGACCGGATACTCCAAAAATACCGGAAAAATACCAGGCTGAGACCAGGTTGCAGACAGCCGCCACCAAACCTATGAAAAAGGGAGTTTTGGAATCCTGTTTGGCATAAAAGACCCTAATTAAAAGAGGGATAGTGGCTTGGGCAAAAAGACCGATAGCAAAAAAGCCTAAAGTATTCATGGTCAAAATAGTGGCTGACCAATCAAATTCCCCGGTTCCCAAGATAACACGAACTATCTGGGCCCTTAAGGTTATAAGAAGGACTGTGGCCGGTACTATGAAGAAGAGAATCTTTCTAAAAGTGGCTGAAAAACTGGCGATCAACTTCTTTTTATTGGAGGCCAATCTGGATAAGGTCGGGAAAGCGGCTATGGCAAAGGATATCCCAAAGATACCCACCGGAAAGGCCTGCAGGTTATTAGCGAAATTGAATACCGTCAAAGAACCACCCACAAGCCCAGAGGCCAAAATAGTTATCACTAACAAGTTCAACTGAGAAATTCCCAGAGTCAGGGTTCTGGGGATCATCATGCGACCAATCTTTCTCAACTCCTTGTCCCGGAAATCGATAAAAGGCTTGTACCTGTATCCCAAAATAAAAACCACCGGCAACTGAACAAGCATATGCATAAAAGCACCCAAGGCCACACCCCAAGCCAGACCATAAACACCCCACAGGGGCACCAAATAAAGGGCGCCTATGATTATTCCGATATTATACATTATCGGAGCCAAGGAATAGACAAAAAACCTTTTAAAGGACTGTAAGATTCCTCCCAAAATACTGGAAATACCCAGAAATATCGGGGACAAAAACATGATCCGCGTCAAACCGGCAGTCAAGGCCTGTTTTTCAGGTGAGAATCCCGGAGCCACCAACTTAACCAAGTGAGGGGCCAGGAATATCCCTAAAATCGAAATAATGATCAAAAAAATCATAAGGATATTCAAAACATTGTTGGCCAAAAGCCAGGCCTTTGAATTCCTGTCTTTTCCTTTACCTTTAAAAACTCTGCAACTGAAATCTTTTATCAAACAAGTAAAGATCGGAATAAAACCGGCTGACAAAGCCCCTAAGACCAGTAGATTAAAGATCAAATCCGGAATCCTAAAAGCAGCGTAGTAAACATCCAAAATATCTCCGGCCCCGAATTCTCCGGCTAAGATTCGATCCCTGAAAATACCCAGAAATCGACTAAGTAAAGAAGAAAAGGCCACTAAAGTGGCCGCAATGGTTATACTATCGATCTTTTTAGAAAAAATCTTTTTGATCATAAAAAATTCAAGCAAATTCTAAACCTTAAAAAAACCTTAACTACCAAGGATCCTGACATCAACCGCCAGACACCCCTCTTTCCTAACAAATACTGGATTTATATCCAACTCCTCTATTTCCGGATTCTCTCTGGATAAGCGACCCAGATTGACCAAGGCCTCCACCAAACTCTCTATATCATACCCTTTATCTCCTCGAAAACCTTTTATCAAAGGAAACAATTTCAAGTTTTTCAAGGCCCTTTTGGCCCGAGTCTTACAAATATCGTCCGCTTCGGTCCAGACATCCTTTAATATCTCGGTATAGATACCTCCCCATCCGACCAAAATGACCGGACCAAAGGAAGGATCCCTTTTAAATCCCAGAATGAGTCCCAGGCCATCCTCTATCATGGGCTGGGCCACGCAATAACCTTTTTTTAAGAATCTTTTTTCCAGATCCTTAAAAGCACTCTTTGCCTCGGATTTGTTCTTCAAGTTCAAAACCACTCCTTTTTCATCGGTTTTGTGGATTATTTCCCGACCTACTCTTTTCAAGCTCAGGGGATAATCCAATTTTCCCAAATCAGAGCTCGTATTTATCTTTTTTGTCTCCACTACTGAAATATTGTAATCTTTCAAAAATTCCAAGCTTTCCAAAAAGTCCCAATGTCCTAACCCTTTCTTAAGAGAAGTTTTAGATACTTTTTTGGGATATTTATAAGGTCGCAAACGCCTTGTCTCCTCCTTGTGATCAAGGAATTTGGACAAACAAGTGATCGCCTGCTCAGGATAATCAAAGTCCGCCACCTCACAACTCTGCCTCAGGATCTGTCTGGCCTTGTCCACCGAGCTTCCTCCGATAAAACTGGTCATTATCAATCTGTCCTTGTTCTCTGAGGCTATTCTGTCTATGGTCCGAGCTGTTTCCTCTATCTCAGTCGAGCTTTGCGGAGTTAACAAAACAAGTAAATAAGAGGAGTTATTCTTATCAAGCACTTTTTTTAGAGCTTTTTCATACCTGGAAGCCGGAGCATCTCCTAAGACATCCAAGGGATTCTGATAAGAGGTCAGCTCAGGTAAGGATTTTTTTAGAGAGTTTTTCAAGTCAGAAGAAAAAGAACAGAGTTCAACTCCTTTTTGGGACAAGGAGTCCACACTGACCACCATAGGCCCTCCGGCATTGGACACAAGACACACTCCTTCCTTTTTGGACTGTTTGTCTTTCAATTCCTTTTTTTCCTTTATCTTTAAAAATTTAATGATGTTAAAAAGTTCTTCCAGGTTCTCAGCCACTATAGCTCCGCTCCTTCTAAGACCCATTTCTATTGCTTGCCTTGATCCGGCCAAACTGCCAGTATGGGACATAGTGGCCTTGCCTCCGGCCTGGGTCATGCCCGACTTCAGGACCACCACCGGCTTTATCTTGACCAGCCTGGATACCTCGGCCATAAACCTTCTTCCGTCAACTATCTCCTCTAAATAAGCCACTACCGCGCTCACTTTTTTATCTTGTTTAAAATATTCAAAAAAATCATTCTCATCCAAGACAGTCTTGTTTCCTAAGCTGGCAAAATAATTGATTTTTATATTTTCTTTCTTGCTCCAATCAAAAAAAGCACTGCCTACAGCACCTGATTGAGAAATAAAGGCTAATCCGGTCTCAGAGGTGGCGGATAAGGAAAAATCAGCAAAAGTGGCATTAATATTTTTGTCCGAATTTATAAGTCCCAAGCAATTCGGGCCCAATATATTAAGTTCGTTCTCAGAGGCCAGTCGCCCAAGATCCTGCTCTCTTTTCTTGCCCTCTTCTCCGGCCTCGGAAAAACCGGCACTTATTATGATAATATTTTTAATACCTCTTTGGGCGCACTTTTCCACCTCAGAGATGACCACTGGAGCCGGAACCACTATTATCACCAAATCCGGGGTTGAATCGATGTTTCTAATATCCTTGTAAGCCTTTAACCCCTCGATCTCCTTGTTCTTTAAACTTACCGGAAACAAGCTTCCTTTAAAGCCCTGCTTTCGAATATTATTCAGTATCTGCCAACCCAACTTCTCCTTGTTGGCCGAAGCCCCTATAAGAGCGATAGAGTCTGGATGAAGCAATTTTTTTAATTTCATAGACAAAAACTTGAATAAAAGACTAAAATCGATCTTTAAAATAACTAAAATAAAAAATTAAAGCTCTTTTTTAGAACCATTAACAGCTATTATAACTATAGCAATAAAAGACCAAACAAGCAACACAAAATTTAGGTTGATATAAGCCAGGACCAAGCGGGGCCAGAGGATCTCCAGGCCTATGAACATAAGCAAAGCCAAGCTGAGCGAATAAAAAATTTCCTTTAATATTAGGTATTTCATAGATCTAATTAAAAAAACTCTTGATCTTTTCCCAAAGACTTTGTCCTTCCAAAAGAATCTCGACCTCCTTGATCTCCAGATACTCTCCGCTCTCCTGTTCAGCCCTGAGCTCAGGAGCAGAGATCATGAACTTATACTCCCCTTTTTCAAGTTGGGCCCTACTCAAGTCAAACTCAGCCTCAGCCACATAATGATCACCTTTATCTTTTGGCGGAGAATATTCAGCCAAAATATAGGATATTCCTTCCTGTTCCGGATCAAAACCCGGCTCTACTCTCCTGGTTGAGGGATCCAAAAGTTCTTGTTCGGTCAAGGCAAATACTCCGTCAGTGGCCAAAATAAGCCCTCCTTTCTCAAAATCCAGGGCACAGGGGTTGCAATCAGGGCGGACACTGAACCTTTTATAGGTTTCATTCACCTCCAATTCTCCAGAATCAAAATTTATAGTCTGCAAATAAGCTGGATCATTCGCCTTGGCATTAAACTCCCTGCCTGTCATATACAGAACCTGGTCTGGATCAAAATCAGTATGAAGATATATTCTTCCGGAAAAAGATACTTTTTGTTGACTGGTCTTGATACTTCTGGTAACTACATCCTCATCAGTCCTGACCTCCAACTTGTACAGGCCTTCAGGTAATTCACCAACCTCTATACTCAGAGTTTCCACATCAACGCCTTTGTCTGATTCCTTAAATGACAAATGTCTACTATCTATTATTTTGTCTTGAAAATACAGGTTTAGTTGAAACTCAGAACTCTCGTCCTTTTCATCCATGTCCTGTAATTCAAACTCAAAATTAAGATCCTCGTCCTTGATATAAGTATAGAATTCATAAGAACCCCTGAAACCCAGATTCCGAGTTCTTGTCTCAGGATCAGGGCTGTAATCTGGCAAAAGAAAATCCTGGCCCAGATCATAGTTATACAGGGCCAATACCTGAGGGTCAGGCCGATCGCTCAAAAACTCTTCAAGAGAATCATATTCAGGGCTCCTCTGCCAAAGCATTAAACCATCCTTTTCGTCCATCTCCCAATCACGACCCAGTTTATCCAGAAGTCTATTCTCCAAAGGCTTGGTCTGATAACCCCAACCCCGGGTATCGACCATCATTCCCGCCTCTAATAGGGACAGGTTGTGGTCCTTGTAGGATATCCGGATCTTGGCTGTATCAAAATTCCTGGGAGTGCGCAGATTAAAATAAACCGGATTGCCTATCACTCTACTGTCGTCTTCCACTCTGGAATCCGGTTCCAGTTCACCTATAAAATCATCCTTGCTCTTGAAATCACTACTATAACTGATACTTCCAGTAGGGACTACACCCTGCCAAAGAAGGAAAAGGACCACCAAGAGCAAGGCAGCCCCCAAAAAGATCCTTATTTGTAACACACTCGGATTTAACATTTATTTAAAAAATGATAAAATATTAAAAGTATTATCTTTATTATAAGAACTTGTTAAGATTTATTCAATAAAAGAAGCTCAAAATGTTGAATCCCAAAAATTTTGCCCTCTCCGGAGGTATTATCTGGGGAGGCTCTTTATTCCTTCTTACTCTGATCTCTGTGGCCACCGGATACGGGGAAGAATTTCTAAATATAGTCGGGTCCGCCTACCCTGGACATGATATAAGCTGGCAAGGTTCCTTATGGGGTCTTTTTTTGGGTTTTGTGGACGGATTTGTGGCCCTATATCTTCTGGCTCTTTTATACAACTGGATCAACAAAAAGAAAAAGAAGAACAAGGAAGAGAATAAGGACAAACAAGGAAATGAAGAAGAAAAAAATAATAGAAGCAACAAAAAGTAAGACAAATAAAAAAATCCCGCCCCTTAAAGAGGCGGGATTTTTTTATATCAGTAACTACCTCGTTTCTTCTTTCCTTTGTAACCGGTTCCGGCTGGGATCAAACACCCAATGATAACATTCTCTTTTAATCCCTCCAGGTAATCTATCTTGCCACTTAAGGCCGCATCCACCAAAACCCTGGCTGTCTCTTGAAAAGAGGCAGCTGACAAGAAGCTGTCAGTGGTCAAAGAGGCCTTGGTTATTCCGGACAATAATTGAACCGATTTGGCTTCGTTCTTAACCTTCTTGTTGGCTCTATCCAAAACCGCTTGTTCCACCACTTCTCCTGGGAGAAGTTCTGTGTCACCGGATTCGGTGATAAGGTATCTAGAAAACATTTGTCTGGCGATGATCTCGATATGCTTGTCATTCAAGGGCTGTCCTTGAGAGAAATAAACATATTGTATCTCCTTAAGGATATACTTCTGAACATCCATTTTGTTTCTAAGTTTGAACAATTGGTGCAGATCAAAACTTCCTTCAGTCAATTTATCTCCCACACTGACCTTATCCCCGTCCTTAACCAAGATATCCGTGCCTTTGGTGACAGTGATTTCCTCTATCTTGTCGGTTTCACTTTCCACTTTGATAAACTTTTCTTTGACTCCGACTACTCCGCCTTTCTTGGCTTTTATCTTCTGTTTTCCAACAGAAAACAGTTCAGAACCCTTGTTAACCTTGTCTCCGTCCTTGACCAAGGTCTTTACTTTCAGATCGGCTTCCTTAAGTTCCTCACTACTCTTTAATTTTATTTTTTCTTGGGCATCTGAAAAATAATACTTATCAGTCTCTGTGCCTTTGTAAAATATTTTTAATATTTTGGTCTGAGGATTCTCCACCTCTACTTCCTTGCCCGATTCATCCCTTATGGTCTTTTTGCCTGTCTCTATTCTGACCTTACCGTCAACCTCGGACATAATGGCTTTCTTTTTAGGGGGCTTGGCCTCAAAAATCTCTTCTACCCTGGGAAGACCCTGAGTAATATCCTCTTGTCCGGCCACACCTCCGGCATGAAAAGTTCTCATAGTAAGCTGGGTTCCAGGCTCACCGATGGACTGAGCTGCAACAATACCTACGGCAGTACCCACTTTAACCGGATTATTATTACCCAAGTCATAACCGTAACACTTGGAACAAACCCCTCTGGGGATCTGACAACTTAGAACAGACCTAATCAAGGCCTCATCTATTTCCTGACCCTCGGACAACCAACCTTCCATCATATTGCTGGTTATAATATCTCCTTTTTTAGCCAAAACTTTACCCTTGCTGTTTTTTAGGTCACCGGCCAAATACCTGCCGATCAATCTCTTGTAAAAATCCTCACCCACTTCTTCGCTCTCCTTCCTGTTTATAGTTACACCTTCCTTGTCTCCGCAATCCTCATCAGTTACAATAACGTCTTGAGACACATCAACCAAACGGCGAGTCAAGTATCCGGCGTTAGCAGTACGAAGAGCGGTATCAGAAAGACCTTTTCTAACTCCGTGAGTAGAAATAAAGTACTCTAAAACACCAAAACCTTTCTTAAAATTACCTTTAACAGGCAGCTCGATAATATCTCCGGCAGGAGAGATCACCAAACCTTTCATTCCCAATATCTGAGTCAACTGCCCCCAACTACCCCTGGCTCCGGAGTCGATCATGGAATAGACCGGACTTTCGGTTGAAAGACCTTCGGTGCAAATGTCGGTTATCTTTTCCTTGGTAGAACTCCACAGCTCAATGATCTTACTGGACCTCTCACTATCGGTCAACAAGCCCTCTTCAAATTGCTCCTCAACCTCTTCAACTTTCTCGTTGGTCTCTTCTATCAATCTGTCCTTTTCTTCAAAATCCACCAAATCCCCGATACCAAAGGACCATCCGCTGTTGGTTATAATATCAAAAGTTTTATTCTTTAAATCATCAATAAATCTAACTGATTCTTCTTCACTATAGAAACGCAAACAATCCCTGACCAAGGTCTTTAAATCTCCTTTTTTGACTATTCTATTAACAAACCTCAATCTTTCCGGAAGAATATCGTTAAAGATCACTCTCCCGACAGTGGTTCTCATAAGTCCTTGATCCGGAATTCTTACTCTGATCAGTTGATTCAACTCTATATCACCATTCTCATAGGCTAATCTGGCCTCATGAGAATCTGAGAAGCTTTTTAGTTCTTTATCCTCTTTCTGATCATCTCCCTCTCTGACATTGGTCACGTAATAAGCTCCCCAAACAATATCTTGATTCGGGGCCACGATCGGCTCTCCGGTGGCCGGTTTCAGTAGATTCCTAGAAGAAAGAATTATGTTTTTAGCCTCATCCTTGGCCTCTTCTGTTAAGGGAACATGAACAGCCATTTGATCTCCGTCAAAGTCGGCATTAAAAGCCGGACAGACCAAAGGATGTATCTGAATGGCCTTACCTTCGATTAAAATAGGCTGGAAAGCCTGAATACCCAATCTGTGCAGTGTTGGGGCACGATTCAAAAGAACATAAGAATCGCTTACCACTTCTTCCAAAAGATCCCAAACCTCGTCAGAACCGCTCTCAATGAACCTGGAAGCGCTTTTAACATTATGGACTATCTCATTTTGGATCAACTTACTGATAACAAAAGGCTTGAAAAGCTCCAGGGCCATGGTCTTGGGCAAACCACATTGATCTAAATTCAATTTGGGATTAACTACGATCACACTTCTACCGGAGTAATCAGTTCTCTTACCTAAAAGATTCTGCCTAAACCTACCTTGTTTTCCTTTCAAGGAGTCGGCTAAAGATTTTAATTGTCTTTTTTGACCAGTAGAAGCCACTACGGTCTTGCTTTGCCTGGCAGAATTGTCTATTAAGGCGTCCACTGCTTCCTGAAGCATTCTTTTCTCGTTTCTACAGATGACTTCCGGAGCATTCAATTCGATCAACTGACTCAAACGATTATTTCTATTGATAACTCTTCTGTAAAGATCATTAAGGTCACTGGCCGCGAATCTACCTCCATCCAAGGCCACCATGGGTCTTAGATCCGGAGGAATGACAGGAACATGAGTCATTATCATCCATTCCGGTCTGATGTTGTGAGAGTGTAAACTTTTGAACAACCTTAATCTCTTTAATATCTTTTCTCTTTTAGAATCTATGGCGTTTTCCAGTTGTTCCTCCAGCTCCTTGATGTTTTTACCCAGATCTATCTTTTCCAAAATAGCTCTTATGGCTCCGGCTCCGATTCCGGCATCAAAAATATGTCCGTACTTGAGACTTAAGCTCTGATAAGCGTCCTCGGAGATAACGACCATGGGTTTTAATTCTTTTAACTCCTTAATGGATTCGTTAAAAACGCTCTGCAATTCATCCAGCTTTCTGCCCTTGTCCTCATCAGCCTTATCTATCTCTTTCTGGATCTCTTCTTGAGCTTGTTTTTCTGTTTTTCCCTCAGACAGCAACTCTGACCTCTTAGCCCTGATCTTTTTAACCTGACTGTTATATTCTTTACTTATGGAACGCTTTTTTTCTTTATACTCGTTCTTAATCTGTTCCAGGGTGGACTCCTTTAATTCTTCATCAACTTCGGTAACAATGAAACTGGCAAAATAGATGACTCTTTCCAAGGAATGCATGCCCAAATCCAACAACAGGCCCAACTTAGAAGACAGACCTCTTAAAAACCAAATATGAGAACAAGGGGCCTGTAGAATTATATGACCCATCCTCTCTCTTCTGACTATGCTTCTGGTAACTTCAACTCCGCACTTGTCACAAACAATCCCTTTGTAACGGATCTTTTTATATTTACCACAATAGCATTGCCAATCCTTGGTGGGACCAAAGATCTTTTCACAAAACAATCCGTCTTTTTCAGGTTTTTGAGTTCTATAATTTATAGTCTCCGGTTTGGTTATCTCTCCATAAGACCAAGAAAGAACCTCCTCCGGAGAGGCCAACTTTAACCTAATAGCATCAAAGTCGGTTGTTTTTATTGGATTAATCATAAGAATATTTTAAATTAAAAAGTTATACTATTCCTCTTGGGAGGGAGTTTCTTCTTTGTTTTCTGACTCTGACTTTTCCTCTTCACTCGAATCTTCCTTTATTTCATTTTTTACCTCTTCCTTGTCTTTATACGACTTTGATCCAGAACCGGCCTTGTTATTGTCATCTCCTAAAAGCTCCACATTCATTCCCAGGCCCTTAAGCTCTCTGGTTAAAACATTAAATGATTCGGGAACATTCAACTTGGTTATCTCCTCTCCTTTTATGATCGATTCGTAAGCACTGCTTCTACCAGGAACATCATCTGATTTGATGGTCAAAATCTCTTGCAGAGTATGAGCGGCACCATATCCTTCCAAGGCCCATACCTCCATTTCTCCAAATCTCTGTCCTCCGAATTGAGCCTTTCCTCCCAAAGGTTGTTGGGTGATCAAGGAGTAAGGACCAATAGATCTTTGGTGCATCTTATCCTCCACCATATGATTCAATTTCATCATGTATTTATAACCGACCACAACCCGATTGTCATAAGCTCGTCCTGATTTTCCGTCATACAGAACCACTTTTCCATCCTCTGGAAGACCGGCTTTTTGAAGTTCCTCTCTGATCTTATCTTCAGATATGCCGTTTAGGGCCGGAGAAGCCACTTTATAACCTAACTTGTGAGCTGCAAAACCTAAATGAGTTTCCAATATCTGTCCCAGGTTCATACGAGAAATAACACCTAAAGGAGACAGAATAACATCCACTGGTGTTCCGTCCTCCAAATAAGGCATGTCCTCTTGAGGAACCACCTTGGAAATAACTCCCTTGTTACCGTGTCTTCCAGCCATTTTGTCACCGACCTGAATCTTTCTTAAGTTAGCCACTGAAACCTGGATCGATTTCAAAACTCCGGCTGGTAGTTTATCTCCATTTTCTCTGGAAAATATCTTAATGTTAACCACTTTTCCGTGTTCTCCATGTTCCAAATAAAGAGACGAGTCCCTAACATCCTTGGCTTTTTCTCCGAAAATGGCCCGTAATAGTTTTTCTTCGGCTGAAAGCTCAGTCTCTCCCTTGGGGGTGATCTTTCCGACCAGAATATCCCCAGAGGAAACCTCGGCTCCGACATGGACAATACCCCCCTCATCCAGATTCTTCAACTTTTCTTCACTGATATTGGGAATATCGTTGGTAATCTCTTCCGGTCCCAGTTTGGTATCTCGGACATCAACCGTGTAATTTTCTATATGAACTGAGGAATAAAGTTCATCTTTAACCAATCTGTCAGAAATGATGACAGCATCCTCATAATTAAATCCTTCCCAGGTCATAAAGGCCACCATAACATTCTTACCTAAAGCTAATTCCCCACCCTGAATACACGGACCGTCAGAGACAGGATCGTTCTTCTTCAGTTTGTCACCTACATTAACAACCGGCCTCTGGTTCATGCAGGTGGAAGAGTTGGATCGAGCAAATTTGCAGAGATAATAATCCTTGACCTCTCCCTTTTTGTTCTTAACAGACACGCAGGAAGAATCCACTTTGACCACCTCGCCATCCTCTTCAGCCAAAATCATGTGTCCGGAATCACGAGCCGCCCTGCCTTCCACTCCGGTACCCACAATAGGAGAATCACTCTTGATCAAGGGCACTGCCTGACGTTGCATGTTCGTACCCATCAAGGCCCTCTGACCGTCATCATGTTCCATAAAAGGGATCAAGGAAGTGGAAATGGAAATGATCTGATTGGCAGCCAGACCCACAAAATCTATATATTGGATATCCACTGTTGTAGGATGTCCGTATTTTCTCACTTCATGATTCTCCACTAGAAAATACCCGTTATTATCTCTGGGTATATTGGAGGAAGAAGTGATATATTTTTCTTCTTCAAAAGCATCCAAGAGAACCACCTCTTCGGTGACCCTGGGTTTGACCGGGATCAAGACCCTGTTATCAAGCTTGTCCTTGATCTGTTTTATGGTCTTTTTGTCCAGTTTAGTCCCAGCCTTGGCAACTATCTTTCCGGTCTTTTTGGAGGGTACCTCCTCGTATAATATCTCTTTGTCTTCATCCAACTTCCTGACCTCCTTTACATCCTCTCTCAATACCTCTCCTTCAAGCAAGGGATCATCAACCCTGAGATCATGCAAAACTTTTTTATATGGAGTCTGTAAAAAACCATAGCTGTTGACCCTGGCATAACTGGACAAATGCCCCACAAGACCGATGTTAGGACCTTCAGGGGTGGCAATAGGACAAATCCGGCCATAGTGAGTAGTGTGTACGTCCCTGACCTCAAAACCAGCCCTTTCCCTGGTCAAACCACCCGGACCCATGGCTGAAAGTCTTCTTTTATGCTCCAATTCAGCCAAGGGGTTGGTCTGGTCCATAAACTGGGATAGTTGAGAAGACATGAAAAACTCCCTGACCACACTGATTACCGGTCTAGCGTTTATAAGTTTATTCGGGGTTAAGGTGTTTAAGTCAGCGGTACTCATCCTATCCCTGATAATCCTCTGCATCCTGGCCAAGCCCACTCGAAACCTGTTTTGGATCAATTCTCCGATAGCTCTGACTCGGCGATTACCCAAATGATCGATATCATCTTCAGGATCTCCGGTAATGTTTAACCTGATAACCTCACTGATAATGGCCATTAGATCTTCTCGCCTGAGAACCCTGTTCTCTTTGGTATTTTCAATATCAAAACCGAACCTGCGATTCAATTTGTATCTACCCACTCTACCAAAATCATAACGATCAAAACGAAAGAACATGGAATGAATCAATTGTCTGGCATTATCAGTGGCAGCAAAATCTCCAGGCCTGATCTTTCGATAGACCTCCTTTAAGCCCTCCTCCTCATTGGTAGCCGCATCTTTTTTAATGGTGGACTCGATGAATCCTAGTTCTCCCTTGTTCTTAGCCTCCTCACTGACAATGTCCACATGCTTAAACAGATTGATCAATTCCTCATCTGAGGAATAACCAAAAGCCCTTAAAAGAGAAGTGATAGCCACTTTTCTTTTTCTGTCTATTCTGACCCAAATGACCTTGTTGACGTCGGTTTCTATTTCCAACCAAGCTCCTCTGTTAGGAATTATCTTAGCTCCGTAATACTTCT
>CAZNAQ010000003.1:0-13886 GCA_964571265.1 uncultured Gammaproteobacteria bacterium
TGAACTACTTGAAGGTGGGCAAGGCGACGGATCTGTCTGGCAGAGATAGAAAGATATACAGGGCATGTGAGATCCTACCCGGTTTTTTATCCTGGTTCACTTTGTTGGGCCTGTTGATTCTATCTTATTTCATACCCCTGTGGGTAGCTTTTTTTATTATCGTATTTGACGTGTATTGGTTGCTTTTGGTGCTTTATTTGGGTATCCATCTTTTTGCTTCTTATCATAAATTAAAAAAGAATAGTCAGGTTGATTGGAAAAAAAAGTGCTTGGAATTAAGGCCCGGAGATACTTCAGAGGCTTCACCTAACAGTTTGAGTGCCCAAGGTCTTTCTTGGACAGATATTACTCACTTGGTCATCCTCCCCACTTATAACGAGAGTTTGGAGGTGATAAGACCCACCTTTCAATCTCTGGTGGATGACGGCTACCCCTTGGATAAGATGGTGGTGGTTTTGGCTATAGAGGAAAGAGGAGGTGAAGAGGCCAGACAAAGGGCCGAGGTTATAAGAAAGGAGTTTGGGCATCGTTTCGGGCGTTTTATGGTAAGTATTCACCCTGACGGTATACCCGGAGAGATCAAGGGCAAGGGAGCTAATCAGGCTTGGGCCGCCAAGAAGGTTAAAAAAGAGATCATTGACCCCGAGGGCTTTGATTATGACAGGATCATAGTCAGTGTTTTTGACATAGATACTATGGTTAAGCCGGGTTATTTTTATTGCTTGACTTATAAATTTTTGACTGTTGATTCTCCGCACCGGGCTAGTTATCAGCCGGTCCCGGTGTATCATAACAATATTTGGGAGGCTCCTTTTTTTGCCAGAGTGGCCGCTTCCTCAAATACTTTTTGGCAAATGATGCAACAGATACGACAGGAAAAACTGGCTACTTATTCCTCTCATTCCATGAGTTTTAAAACCCTTTTGGATATCGGTTTTTGGGCTCCTAATATGGTCAGCGAGGATTCTCGTATATTTTGGCATAGTTTTCTTTATTATAAAGGGGATTACCGGGTGGAGCCCCTGTATTTTCCGGTTTCCATGGACGTTACCATGGATGAAACCTCCTGGCAGACCGCCAAGAATCTTTATAAACAACAAAGGCGCTGGGGTTGGGGAGTGGAAAATGTTCCCTATTTGATGTTCAATTTTATAAAGAAAAAGGATGAATTACCCAAGAGAAAGGTGTTCAACAAGATTTTTGTTCAGATCTATGGTTTTCATTCTTGGGCCACCAATGCCTTAATAATCGCGGTCATTGGTTGGATGCCTATTATACTCGGAGGAGAGCAGTTCAGTGGCACCGTGGTGTCTGGTAATCTGCCGGCCATAACCAGGGGTTTGATGACTCTGGCCATGATCGGTTTGGTCTTCTCTGCTATAGTTTCTACTCTACTTCTACCTCCCAGACCTAAGAAATACAGGCTCCACAAAAGCGTGGTTATGGTGTTGCAATGGATAATCCTTCCCATAAGCATTATTGTTTTCGGGTCCATACCGGCCATAGAATCGCAGACCCGCTTGATGTTGGGTAAGTATTTAGGCTTCTGGGTCACCCCTAAGAGTAGAAAATAGTTTACAAGCACATATACCAAAATTAGCCATTTTTGTCTTTGTTTTCAGACCTCATTGATTTATGGTATAATTAAAAAGTACTATATAAATATGTGGACTAATTGCAAAGATGAGGACCAAGAAGAGAGACAAAAAACAAGGAATATTTTTTAGATTTTTTACCAATCCCAAGTTTTTGGCTGTTTTGGGGGTGATTGCTTTGGCAATGTTAATCTTTCCTCTAAAAGAGAAATTGAATCAGAGACAAGGCATAGAAAGAGAGATTGAGAGTTTGGAGGCTGAGATATCCAAACTTGATAGTCAAAATCAAGAACTGGAGAGCTTGATAAAATATTTACAATCAGATCAATTTGTCGAGGATCAGGCCAGAATGAACCTGGGCCTGAAAAAGGAGGGTGAGGAAGTGGTGGTCATAAGAGACGGCGGTGGTCAAGTGGCCGGAGCTTTTTCTGGGAACGATGATGCAGACACCGTAGCCAAAGAGGACAAACAGGGATCCTTTTCCAATTGGGGAAAGTGGTGGAGTTATTTTTTTGGAAACAACAATTCCTAAAAACAAAAGTTCAAGTTTAATTAAATAATTTTTTAAAAAGATATGATAAACAGTTTTGTGAAGTTCAGAAAGACCTGGTTGTTATCTATCCTTTGTGGTCTTTTTATTGTTTCCGGGTCGGTCTATGCCGAGGAGGCCTTTGATAAGTCGATGTCTGACCAAGAAACCTCAGAGCAGACCATCTATTTGGATAAAGAGACCATTGCTAAAGGGTATACGGTCAGCAGTTTCAATGACTCTTTAAAATTGTCATTGGTTCCAGGTATTTTGACTCAAGACACTCGGGTGGATACTAAGATAATTCCTGAAGAGGAGATGACCATGCCCTGGAGAATGCGAAGAGTGAGTGATATCTATGAGTTTGAATTCTTTAACAAGGACGCCTATGAAGATCAAAAACCTTTTTATATCCAGGTTGATTATTCAGACTCTGATGAGTACAAGCAAGTATTCTTTTACGACAGTATCCATGGAGAGTGGCGCCCTCTACCCACTACCGATCATCCAGAACAAGAGTTTGTCAGATCACTTATTCATCTCCCTTATGCCAGAATAGCAGTCTTTTCTCATCCAGAGACCATGACCAGTGGCAAGGCCAGTTGGTATGCTTTTAGAGGAGGAAACTATACTGCTTCTCCTGACTTTCCCAGAGGTAGTAGATTAAGAATATTCAATCTAGAAAATGATAAATTCGTGGATGTGGAGGTTAATGATTACGGACCAGACCGTAGCATACATCCGGATAGACCAGTTGATCTGGACAAAGAGGCCTTTGCAAAGATCGCTGATTTAAGCGCCGGCATCATTGATGTGAAAGTGGAACCTTTGTACATACCTGATAAAGATAAATATACTGTATCCGGGATCCTTGATAAGAGTGGAGAGCTTGAGCCGAACCTGGACATGCAGGCCGGGGTCATAAAGAATCTGGACGGAGAGATCATTTGGAGTCACAATGAGAACGAAGTTTTACCCATAGCCAGTTTGACCAAGTTAGTGACAGTGAAAACTTTTTTGGATAAAGGTGGTTCTCCTGACGATGAAGTGATCTACATGAAACAGGATGCCGAGTATAATTATGAATATTGTAATCCCTGGGAGTCGGCTCATGTGAATTTGAACGAAGGAGATGTGGTTACAGCCAAGGACTTGGTCTACTCTTCCTTGGTAGGCTCGGCCAACAATACCATGGAGACTCTGATCAGGGCCGGTGGCTTTGACAGGGATGATTTTATTTCCTCTATGAACGAATATGCTAAATCACTCGGGGCCGATAATACTGAGTTTGTTGAACCTAGCGGTCTTTCTTCTCAGAATGTGAGTACTGCCAAAGAGTATGCTATAATAATGAAAGACCTCTTAAAAGAACCTTTGATCAAAGACGCTAGTCGAACTGAAAGATATGAGTTTACCACTATTAATACTGACAGGGAGTTTAACCTTAGGAATACCAACGGACTTTTAGAGAATAACACCTTAAAAAAATACGATTTTGATATTACCGCTTCCAAGACCGGTTTTATAAGGGCTGCCGGTTACTGCCTGGGCCTGGAGATCCAGAATAATAAAGGCGAGGATTTTATAGTTTTAGGCTTTGATTCCCCGAACAGGGAGTTGAGTTTTCGCCAAACAGAGGACTTGATAAAGTACGGACTTAAACAAAATAATCAATGATCCTTTATGATAAAAATCTTTAACATCTACAAAAGCTACCCTCCGAATGTTTCTGTTTTGAATAATTTTAATCTTCATATCAAGCCGGGTGAGTTTGTTTCTATTGTGGGAAAATCCGGAGCCGGAAAGACCACCTTGATAAAGATATTGACCGGACAGGAAAGAGCTGATGACGGCCAGGTGGTGGTGGGAGATTGGGATATAACCAAAATCAAGAAAAAAGAGGTTCCTTTTTTGAGACGGCAAATAGGAGTCATTTATCAGGATTTTAAACTTCTTTCCAGAAAGAATCTGGAAGAAAATGTAGCCTTTGCTCTTCAGGTGTGTGGAAAGCAACCCACAAAGATCAAATCAATCGTTCCCAAAGTGATGAAGGTGGTAGGACTTGAGAGTAGAAAACATTGTTATCCTCACGAAGTTTCCGGAGGAGAGAAGCAAAGGGCTTCTATAGCCAGAGCTTTGGTTCACAGTCCCAAGATCCTTTTAGCTGACGAGCCTACTGGTAACGTTGATTCCATAAACGCTGATGAGATAATCGATCTTCTTTTAAAGATAAACAGGTTCGGTACTACTGTGGTTCTGGTGAGTCATAACAGAGAGATCATAAATAAGTTGAGAAGAAGAGTGGTCACCATAGAGAACGGAGAGGTTATAAGTGACCAAGAGAAAGGCAAATACATCTTATAAATATAATTTTTTATAGTTTATGTTTCTTGTATCCCTTTTTAGGATAATAAAGTTCAGTCTTCAGGATATTTCCAGAAATATGTGGCTGTCTTTGGTTACTGTTATTATTCTGGTCTTGGCCTTGTTTTCCATAAATATGTTGTTGGTGGTCAAGGTGATCGGGGATACCGCCATTGAGGCTGTTAAGGAGAGGGTGGATGTGAATCTGTATATTAAACAGGATGCCGAGGAGTCTGAGATAATGGCCCTTAAGTCCAAGGTAAACAACTTGAGCCAAGTAAGAGAGGTTAATTACATATCCAAGGAAGAGGCCCTGGATTTCTTTAAAGAACAGAACGCCAATAACCCGGAAGCGATGCAGGCCTTAAGGCTTTTGGAAAGAAATCCCCTGACTCCCAACCTGGTCATTAAACCCAGTGATCCTAATGACATGGATGCTTTGATAGGAGAGCTCAACAAGATCGAGAATCCCATAATAGAGTCTCGTAATTTTTTGAATCACAAGGAATTACTGGAAAGGATAAGATCCATAACTGACAAGGTAAGTACGGCCGGTCTAGTGGTTAGCACTATTTTTGTCCTGATCACCTTATTGGTCATCTATAACGCTGTTCGAGTGGCCATCTATACTCATCATCAGGAGATAAGTATAATGAGATTGGTCGGGGCTTCAGGTTGGTTCATTTATATGCCTTTTATATTCTCCAGTATCATTTACACCCTTATAGGAGTCTTGGTGGTTATTGGTATTCTTTATCCCTTTTTATCCTTACTTCAACCTTATTTAGAAGCTTTCTTTGTCGGATACAATTTTAATATCATCGGATACTTCAACAATAATTTCTTCTTGATCTTCGGAGTGCAGTTTCTGGGCATTGCCTTGGTCAATATAATAGCCAGTTTGATCGCCATTCGTAAGTATGCCCACACCTAAACTCTTGAAACCTTGCTTTTTTCGCTCTAATACCCAGGAGGTGGCTGAGAATCTTTTGGGCAAGTTTCTGGTAAAAGAACAGTCTTCGAAGGTCACACCTTGTCTGATAACCGAGCTAGAGATCTATGAGGGTTTTGAGGATAAGGCTTCTCACGCTAGTCGCGGACGTACCCCTAAAACAGAGCCTATGTTCTGGTCTGGTGGTTATTTTTTTGTTTATTTAACCTATGGGATGTATTATATGTTGAATATAGTAACCGGAGACAGAGATTATCCGGCAGCTGTATTGATCAGGGGTACTGATCGGATAAGTGGTCCTGGGAGGTTGACTAGGGACTTGGGCATAGATAAGACGATTAACAAGTGTCCGGTGGATTCTGTGGCTGACCTTTATATAGAGGATAGGGGAGTGGTGGTAAACAAAAAAGAGATCCAAAAACTTCCTCGGGTAGGTATAGATTCCTCTGGAGAAAAGTGGAAGAAAAAGAAATTGAGGTTCTTGTGGCAACCGAATGAGAATTTGACATAAGACCTTTATTATATTAATATAAAAATGATCTCACCCTATATTTTTCGGTGTTTTTTATTTTATAATTTTTATCATTCGGGGATCGTCTAATGGTAGGACACCTGGTTTTGGTCCAGGCAGTCGGGGTTCGAATCCCTGTCCCCGAGCAAGTATTAACTACTTCAAAAAAACAAACATCGGTTCAAGAACCGGTGTTTTTTGTATACAAAAAAGCCAGTCTATTGACAGGACCAGGAAGGGTGTTATGATGTTAGGGTTACCTACCGGTCGTTAGGTATTTTACTTCTTTTTCTTTTTTATGGATATAAATAAAAAACAAACTTATAAAAAAATATTGGCAGTTACCCAGGATCTTATTATCCAGAATCCCTATCAGGCAGTATCTTTGAATATGATCGCTGAAAAAGTAGGGATAACCAAACCCTCTTTGTATCATTATTTTAAGAACAAGGAGGAGCTTTTTTCCAAAATATTTGATGAGGTTTCTGAGGAGTTTGACCAGGAGTTACAGAAGACCTTAAAACAAGACCTCGACTGTTTTAAAAAGCTTCACCTTTTCATAGAAACATATATTAATTTTTTCTTTGTTAGAAAAAATTTGGTCAGGGTTCTTTTGCAAAGGGTGTGCAAGGAAGATGAGGGTCTTTTTCTGAAGATAAAAGAGACCAGGAAGAGTATTACTGACAAGCTAGAAGTGATCATGACCGAGGTCTTGGAAAAGGACTATCGAAACAGGAACATCAGTCCCCGTTTGGCCTCTATGATGGTTTTGGGAATGCTTGGAACTTTTTACATCGAATATATAGAAGAGGAGAAGAAAATAGATGTTTCCGCCGGTCAGGTGGCAGACCAGATCTTTTCCTTTCTGGATCTCAATATCAAATAATTTCAAATCAATTAAAAATATATGAACAAATCAAAAATCAAAGTCAATTTATTTTTCTCAGTTTTAATATTACTTCTTCTGGCGGGCCTTGTTTATTTATCTTTCAATGATGAAAAGGGGCTTGCAGAAGGTGAGGACTCGGTTAGTCCCAACACTCCTGAGGTAGAGACTGTCAGGTTGGACAACTTTCAAGAGGAAGAGGTTAAATTGAGTTCCGTGGGTCAGGTAGAGGCCCTTCAAGAGATCAATATACGTTCTCAGGTCAGTAGCGAGGTTAATAGGATCTTGGTTGATATAGGTGATCAGGTTGAACGAGGTGAATTATTGATGGAATTGGACGGCTCTGAGCTGAGGAATGAGCTCGAGGCAGCTGAAGCTTCTATACAAAGATTGGAAAACGAATTGGCTCAAATAAAGGCTGGCCCGAGTGAGGAGCGAAAAAGAAGCGCCCTCTCTTCAGTGGAGCAAGCTGAATCAGGATTGGATCAGGCTAAAGCTCAATTGGAACAGGCTCGTGTGAGCAGTGAATCCATGATAAAAAACGCTAAAATAGGAGTTGACCTGGCCAGATCGAGTTTGGATAGCAGCTCTGTTTCTAGTGAACAACAATTAAAAGACGCCTATGAAAGTTTAAGGTTAGTGTCTTCAAATATTTTACCCACAGTATGGACCGCCCTGGTAGTTTCCGGAGATATTTTGGGTAAAGACCCTGGAGACAAAAGGGCTAACGAGGCCTACGATTATCTTTTAGGAGCTAGAAATCGGCAATTTAAAAGAGATGCGGAAAGAGCCCATGATAGGGCCAAGGAATCTTATTTCGAGGCCAAGGATTATCGAGATGAGTTGTCCCAAGATATTACCGAAGACGAGGGCGAGGAATTGGAACGCTTAATCAGTCGATCTTTGGATGACATTGACGAGACTCTGGAAAATCTCAGGTTTACACTGGATAATACTGTTACTTCAGACGACCTTCCCAGAACTTCGACTACCGGGGTTTCTTTGCAGGGCTTAAAACAAGAAGTTGACGGCCAAATATCCTACATCAATCAAGCCCAGAGTAGTTTACAAACCCAGAGACAGAGCATAAAGAATGCTCAAATCTCTGACTCTAGTAGCAGAGAGCAAGCCCAACTCAATTACGAACAGGCCTTGCAACAATTGGATAGCGCCCAAAAAGAGGCTGAAGCGAATTTGGAAACAGCTCGGGCTTCTGTTAGATCCCAAGAAAAGTCTTTGGTGCAGGCCCGGAATTCCTATCAAGAACTGATAGCTCCGCCCAGAGAGGTCGACTTGGGACCTCTTAGGTCTTCTATTAGGGAAGCAGAGGCTAGAAAGCGCTCAATTCAGGATAGATTGGATGACATCTACATTCGAGCTCCGTTCAAAGGAGAGATCGGGTCCATGCCTTTGAGAAAAGGGGATCTGGTCAGTCCCGGAGATCTTTTGACCTCCTTGGCCAATAGGGATGGTATCCAGGTAAGATCCTCTATTTCCTCCCAGGATAAGAGGTCTGTTAAAATCGGCTCCCAGGTTTCTGTGGACGGTTTTATTGAGGGGTTTGTCTCTCGGATCTCCTCTCAAGTTGATCCCATGACCGGAAAATTGGAGTTGGTGGTTGCCATTGTTGAAGGGGGTGAGAATTTGGTCATAGGAGAGTCTGTAGGTATAAAAATAGAGACTGAACAGGATAAAGGAGAGTCTCTGTATCTTCTTCCTTTTCAATCCATAGAAACCACCTCTGAAGGTAGTTTTGTTTTTGTTGTCAATGACTCAGGGGAAGTAGAGAGAAAGCAAGTGGAGTTGGGCAGGGTAGTCAACAATTTTAATGAAGTAAGAAGTGATTTATCTCCGGAAACAGAGATTATAAGAAGTGTTCGAGGATTAAGTCCGGGGCAGAAGGTAAACGTTAAATAAGTATATGCCAAAAAGAGAATCAAGAAAAACTTTTTGGGAGTTTTTTATAAACAACCGAAAATTCATCCTTATTTTGTCATTGGCGATCTTAGTGATCGGCATCTTTGCTATTTATGACATGCCCAAGGAGTCTACACCTGAAATAGATATCCCGATTGTTGTCGTTTCTACTCCCTATGTTGGAGCCAGTCCGGAAGAAGTGGAAAAATTGGTTACCAATGTCATTGAAGATGAACTTCTAGGCCTTAGTGATGTAAAAGAGATCAGTTCTTGGTCTTATCAGGGACTGTCATCGATTCTGATAGAGTTTGATATCGGAGTGGACAAAGATGATAAAAAAAAGGAAGTGGAAAGCGCAGTTGATAGAGCTGAACAGTCTCTTCCTGGTGACGCCGAAAGCCCCAGGGTAGAGGAGGTTTTTATTTCTGGTGTGTATCCCATATTAAGATTCTCTTTGAGTGGACCCTATGATGTGAACCGCATCAAAAACATAGCCGAAGACCTGGAAGAAAGGATCACCAGGGTGCCTAATGTCAGAAGTGTAGATATTGCCGGCGGAGAAGAAAGAGAGGTTCGGGTGTTGGTGGATAAGGCCTCTCTGGATAATTATAATTTGAATATCAGTCAGATCACGGATGCTATTCGATTGGCTAATTCGGATATACCCATAGGTTCTATTGAGATCGAGGGCTTGGATTACTCCATTAATTTAGAGGGCAGGATCGTTTCTGCCAGAGAGATAAAAAATATACCTATTACTTCTTCTAACGGAAGTTTGGTTTATATAAGGGACGTTGCTCGGGTCAAGGATACTTTTAAAGACAGGACCTCCATTTCCAGGGTCGGTTCTCCTTATGAAGAGCCTCAGTCGGCTGTATCTTTGTCTGTAGTCAAGGGAGGTGAGGGTAATATTTTAAGGATAATCAGGAATGTTCAAAATGAAATAGAAGAAGCCAAGGGAGATATTATCCCGGAAAATATAAAGCTTTCCATAATTGATAACCAGGCCGACAATATCAGGAATGATATTTGGGGTCTGACCAAGAGCGGTATTCAGACCGTGGCTGTCATTCTTTTTTTATTGATGGTATTTGTGGGTTGGAGAGAGGCTATTTTATCGGCTTTGGCTGTTCCCTTGACCTTTCTGGTGACCTTTATAGGTCTTTATTACATCGGATATTCCTTGAATTTCTTAACCCTTTTTGCTCTTATTTTGTCTTTAGGTATTTTAGTGGATAGTATTATTGTTGTCACCGAAGGTATCAACAGAAAGATACGTCAAGGCTATGACGCCAAGCCGGCGGCCATAGCCACTGTAAGAGAATACAACCTTCCTCTTATAGCCGGTACTCTGACAACTGTATTCGTTTTTTTGCCCATGTTATTGACATCGGGTATTGTAGGAGAGTTCATCAAGCCCTTGCCGGTAACTGTTACCATCACTCTTTTAGCAGCCCTTTTTGTGACTCTAGGTCTTCTGACCAGTTTAAGTATCAAGTGGTTACAGAGAAGCAAGGAGAAAGGGATTTCCAAAAAAGAATCTTACTCCTGTACTTTTTTAGATAAAAAACTTTTGCCCCGTTATATATCGATTTTGAATTTCTTTTTAAACAGTAAGCGTTCAAGAAGACTTTTAACCATTATTCTTATTCTGTCCTTTTTGGGATCTGTAATGCTTCCTGTTCAGGGAATCTTGAAACAGGACCTGTTTCCTGATCAAGACCAAGATTATTTTGCTATTAATATTAAAAATCCTGCCGGGACTTCTCTGGAAAAAACTTCAGAAACACTTCGTCCAATAGAGGAGATGTTTCGGGGTGATGAGCGCGTTGATTCTTTTCAATCCAATGTGGGTTCCAGTTTCACTACTTTTGTATCAGCAGACACCGGCGGTGGCAACAGAGCTAATATTATTGTCAATTTGGCCAGAGACAGGGAAGACAAAAGCTTTGTTATAGCTGAAGAATACAGACAAAGAATAGGGGAGATGGATATATTCCCGGCTGAGGCTCAAATCGTTCACTTAAGTGCCGGACCTCCGTCCACAGCCGCTATAACCGCTAACATTACCGGCCCCTCTTTGGATGGTTTGTATAGTTTGGGTCAAAGAATAAAAGAAGAGTTAGAGGAGATTCCTGGTTCGACCAATGTCGAGATAAGCAAAGAAGAGACTCCAGGAGAGTTTGCTATAAGTATAGACAGAGATAAAGCCCAGCTTTATGGTGTTAATACTCAACAACTAGCTGGAATTTTAAGGGATGCCATCAGCGGAACCGAAGCTACTGTTATCAGAGGGGATGGAGAGGACTCTGAGGTTATAGTAAAATATGACCTGAACTCCGGGGATTCTGGATCTGATTTAAGCATCAATGACCTAAGTTCTCTGTCTGTGGTTACTGCCCGGGGAAGTGTTCCGTTGGCATCCTTTATTTCCACTGAATTAAAAACCGGTCGAGGTCCTATTGAACACCAAGATGGTGAAAGAATAGTTAAAGTCACCGGAGATTCTGTGACCGGTGTTTCTTCAGTCGAGGTCACCAATCAATTAATGGAGAGAATTGAGGTCATGGATATTCCTCCGGAATATGAGGTGTTTTTTGGAGGGGAGTTACAAGAGATCGACCAATCCTTTAATGACCTTTATTTAGCTTTGTTTTTAGGAATATTCGTTATAGCCATGATAATGGTTCTGCAGTTCAAATCGCTCCGACAACCTTTGTTTGTTTTAATCTCGGTTCCTCTTTCTATTATCGGCATCTTTCCGGCCCTGGTCCTTATTGGTCAACCCTTGTCCTTTCCCGGGTTCATAGGTATCGTAGCCCTTGCCGGAATAGTGGTTAATAACGCTATTTTATTGATCGATGCCATTAACAAGCGTCGTATAGACGGCTTGGACAGAAAAGAAGCGATCTTGGAGTCGGCCCGAATAAGGTTTCAGCCGATCATTCTGACAGCGACCACCACTATTTTTGGTATGATTCCTTTGGCCTTCTCCAACCCTACTTGGGCCCCCATAGCTTATTCCATTATATTTGGTCTCTTTTTCTCTACGGTTTTAACGCTGCTGGTGGTGCCCCTGATCTACAATTCTTGGGGTGAAAGCAAGCTAGATCTTTTAGAAAATTGAATGTTTATTTGATCAAGTTACAGACCCTTGGAAAAGAGTTGGTTTTTTATTGCCTATATTAAAAATCTTTTGTATAATACAATCCAAATTTGAACCTTAAACAACCAAAAAAAGGAGGACAAGATGAAGAATTCAAACCGTATCGATTTTAAGTTTTGGATAGTTTCTGTTTTGGCAGTGATTTTTTTCATTCTTTTTATTATGAAAGTCTTGGATATCAGTGAGCTCAGCATGAAAAATGTGGACCTGATCAGGCAGAACCAGGACCTGGAGAATCAATTGGCTGAACTGTCTGACGAGAAGAGTGATATGGAAAGCGAGCTTCTTGATACAAAGAGATCCTTGGAGACAAGGATAGATTCGTTAACCCAAGAACTTGAGGAGCAAAGAGAAAAAAAGCTTGACTTGATAGAACTGAAGAAGGATCTGGAAACTAGAATAGATTCGTTAACCCAAGAACTTGAACAGCAAAGAGAAAAAAAACTTGATTTGAAAGAATTGAAGCAGGACCTGGAGAAGAGGATAGATTCGCTGAATAAAAAAATACAGGAATTAGAGAAGGATGATTCCAGACAAAAGGATCTGATCAGGGAATTAGAGAAGGATCTGAAATTGGCCAGAGAAGAGTCTGAGAAGATAGAGTCTTTAAAAGAAGACTTAAAAAAAGATCTTCTGGAATTGGAGACAAGGAAGCAGAGTTTGCAAGAGGCAAAAGATTCTCTTCAGGCAAGTTTTTTCTCTTTAGAGAGTGATTTGGCTCGGGAGAGAGAGGAGAAAAATGTCCTGGAGTCGCAAGTGGAAGACCTGGAAAAGAAACTTTTGGCTCAGGAGAAAGAGGTGTCAGAGTTAAATGATCTTATTTTGGAAGCAAATCAAAGAGAGGCCGAACTGATCGGTGATATCTTGGCTCTGAATCAGGAAAATATTCGAATGGAAAAGAACCTGGAGGAACAAAGGCGGGTTGCTGGAGAATTCAGATCAGAATCAGAGAACCTAGAACAAAAGGTGTCTGATTTAAAAAAGAAGCTTGAAGAACAGAAAAGAAAACAAGAGCTTGTGGAGGTTCGGGAAGGCGATACTGTTTGGGGTCTTTGGATAGATACTCACAGATATCTTCCCAGTTGGCCCGAGATGATCAGGGTCGGCAAAGGCAATGACTTAAAAATTGAAGAGACAGAGAACCAGTTACTGATATATATATTCCCCGGTCAAACAATTCGTCTTTACAAGGATTAAATTAACAAAAGCCTCTTTTGAGAAAGAGGCTTTTATTTTATTTAAAAAGCGAGACTCTTGGTCTCGCTTTTTGGTCTTTAAAAGATCATTTCTCTATTTGTTTTTTTATTTCTTGGTATTTTTTACTCCTTTTTGTTCTTTTTTTGTGTCCGAACTCCCATCTCTCCAACTTGCTGTTGACCCTTCTTTTTCTATAGATCTCGAATCTGAGTTTAAACATTTCAGTTGACTGTAGAAAGAAGTTTATCTTGGAGTAGGGGCATCTAAACATTCCGCCGAGCTCTGTTTCCAGTTCATCCACATTATTGCCTCTGGCCAATTCTCTGGCTATGACTTCGTTGGTATGTCCGTCCAGGGGGCGGATAAACCATTCTGATGTCGGATTCTTAATCTTTTTTGTCATTGATCCTCCTTGTCTGAGAATAGGGTTAATTGAACCTGTTCTCTCTTCTTAACATGTTTTTTCAAGGACCTCTCTCCTTGGCCGGCCTTAGCCTGGCTGATCTTGTGATCCAGGATGTCCAGGGGGTGGTCTATCACCAGACTGATTATGTTTCCTTTGGTCAATCTGGCGGTCCGACCATTCCTCTGCTTGTAACCCACTCCGGTCAGGGGTCTGGAGTAATGCACTATCATATCCACTTCAGGAACAGAAACCCCTTCCTCAATGACCGAGGTGGAAATAAGGACATCCAGGTCCCTTTTGGCGATCCTTGACAAGGCCTCGTCCTGTTTTTTGAGGTTCTTCTTGTCACCTCCGCCAAAGATG
>CAZNAQ010000004.1:0-12907 GCA_964571265.1 uncultured Gammaproteobacteria bacterium
GGCCAGTGAAGTGGGCAACATCTTTGTCTTAGACACCAAATACCCCCAAGATTTCGGATATTATTTTACTGACCAAGACGGAAGCAAGAAGGAGGTTTATATGGGTTGTTATGGCCTGGGTCCGACCAGGACTATGGGTGTTTTGGCTGAAAAATTCTCTGATGACTCAGGTCTTTTGTGGCCGGAGTCTATTGCTCCGTTCAGGGTTCACTTGGTCTCTTTGAATCAGAATCAAGAGGCCGAAAAGATCTATAACGAGCTTCAAGAGCAAGGAGTGGAGGTTTTATATGATGACAGAGAGGATTTGAGCGCCGGAGAGAAGTTTGCTGACGCCGACCTGATCGGTTGTCCTGTTCGTTTAGTGGTCAGTCAAAAGAGTTTGACTTCCGGAGGAGTGGAATACAAGAGAAGAGACGGGCAAGAGGTCGAAGTCCTTAGCTTGGAAGAAGTTTTTAAGAAATTAGTTTAAATCATTGAATGTTTAGTAAAATATTTGGAAAATTCAGCAAGGATCTGGCCATAGACCTGGGAACCAGAAACACCTTGGTCTACACCGAAGAAAAGGGTATTGTTATCAATGAGCCCAGTATTGTGGTGGTCAATGCCAGGACTGAGGAGATCATGGCCGTGGGTGAGGATGCTGAGAAGATGGTGGGCAAAACTCCGGGGCACATCCGTTCGGTCAATCCCATGGTAGAAGGGGTGATCTCTGACTTTGAGGTTACTGAAAAAATGATCAAGCATTTTATAAACAAGGTGCATAGTGATAGTTTTACTTTAACCCCGAGGCCCAGGATGATCATCGGTATTCCCTTGGATATAACCGAAGTGGAGAAGAAGGCGGTCGAGGATGCGGCCCGGTCTGCCGGGGCCAGAAAGGTTCATTTATTGGAACAGTCCATGGCTTCGGCCATCGGAGCCAGATTGCCGGTTTCCGAGGCTGTGGCCAACATGATAGTCGATATAGGAGGGGGCACTTCAGAGATAGCGGTTATCTCTTTGAGTGGAGTTGTTACTTCCAAGTCCTTACGTCTGGCCGGAGATGTTTTTGACGCCAATATTATAGAATATATGAGAGAGGATTTTAATCTTTTGATTGGCCAACAAATGGCTCAGAATATAAAGATAAAGATCGGTTCAGCTACTCAACTAAAAGATGCCCTGGAAATGGAAGTCAGAGGAAGGGATCTTTTAAACGGTCTTCCTAAGGCAGTGACAGTCAATGATTCCCAGGTCAGAGAGGCTTTAAAAAAATCAATTGACCAGATCATAGACAGTGTTAAGACCACTTTAGAAAAGACACCACCGGAGTTGGTAGCTGATATCTATGAACAAGGTATTTACTTAAGCGGAGGCGGGGCTCTCTTGCGAGGTTTGGACAAGGAGTTGGCCGAAGCTACCAAGATCTCTGTAAGAATAGTGGACGATCCCTTAACCTCGGTGGTCAGGGGGGCTGGTATTCTGTTGAGTGATTTTGAACTCTTAGAAAAGGTCTTAGCTCCGGGAGAGGAAGAGGAGTTATAATATTATTTTATATAGACCCCTTTTAAAGATGCTTAAATTCAATTTCAGAAAAATATTGATAGTTTTGGCCGTGGTTTTATCATTGGTTTTTTTGCATTATATGAATGTTTTAAATCCGGTAGAGAGATTGGTTTTAAACCTTACTCAACCGGTATCTGAAAATCTTTATAAGCTTGGCTCCTCTATTAAAAATACTTATAGCCGACAATTAGAGACCAGGGATAAGACTGAAGAGATTGAAGAGCTTCGTTCCAGAGCCAACCAGCTTTTGGCCGAGAATGCCAAGCTTCGGACCGTAAAAGAAGAGAATCGAATACTTAGAAGTTACCTGGATTTTTTGGATGAAGATGAGTATGGTTATGTTCTGGCCAATGTGGTTTCTCAGGAGGTCGCCATAAATCCTCAGGCCGAGCAGGCCAATATGGTGATCGACAGAGGTAGTAGGGACGGAGTTGAGCCCGGTCTGTTAGTAGTCAATGATGAGGGTCTAGTGGTGGGAAAGGTTAGTAAGGTAGGGCCCAGTTCCTCGGGTATCGCCTTGGTGACCAGTGATGATTGTCAGATCGCTTCTTCTATTCAGAATCCAGAAAGAACTTCGGGGGTGGTTGAGGGTAGGTTGGGTCTGACCATGGACATGAATTTTATTCCCCAGTCAGAGGAGGTTAGTATCGGAGATCTGGTGCTTACTTCGGGCCTGGAGAGGAGGATACCCAAAGGCATGGTAATCGGAGAGGTGATAGAAGTGGACAGCAGCAGGAATGAGGTGTGGCAAAAGGCCATCATTGAATCTCCGGTGGATTTTAGTGGTTTGAGCGTGGTATCTGTCCTAATCCCTTGATCTATGTATATTAAAATATTTTTTCATTTGCTTTTAAGTCTTTTGATCAGTTTGATTCAGATATCCTTTATTCAGTCATGGATGTCTTGGTTGGGGTATTTTAACTTGGTTTTGGTGGCCTTGATCTTTGTTCTGTCCTTGTCCGGTCTTGACAAGGCCTTGTTATGGGCCGGGACCGCCGGTTTTATTCATGATATCTATAGTTTTCTTCCCTTCGGACTTTTTATATCCATATTCATTTTAAGTGCCCTGGCAGCTAATCTATTATTAAAGAGCTTTTTGACAGATAGGTCCTTGTTCTCTTTTTGGGGATTGATCCTTTTGGTTTTGTTTGTTTTCAACTTCCTTTTTTATTCCGGTGTTTATGTGATAAACCTGTACACCGTGGAGATGCCCTTCTTCTTGGCCAGCAGGGATTTCTGGATATACTTTTTAAGAGGTTCGGTGTTCAGTCTGGTGGTGGTCTTTGTGTTCTTCTACTCTTCGCACTTTATAAGCAATCGTCTTAATGCTGTATTTTTAAAACATTGATATATATGAAGTTTTCTTTAAAAAACAAAAAGGATCGTGACCCCTTCTCAGTTGATCTGGATGTACCTAAGTCCAATAAACTGGAAGATAAGTCCCGCAAACTGGAGTGGACCGAGAATAGTTTTTTGGCCGATGTCGAGGAAAAGGAAAGCTTGAGATTGACCTTTGATTTTTCTTATACAAAAAAAATTAGTTTCTTTTTATTGGCCATGTTGGTGCTTCTTTTGTCCAGGGCGGTGTGGTTGCAGATAATCAATGGTGATCATTATGAGGCCTTGGCCCAGGGGAACAGGGTCAGAGTTCAAGAGATAGAGGCGGACCGCGGAGTCATCTACGACCGTCAGGGAGAGGTTTTGGTCCGTAATTCGGCCAATTTTATGTTGTATCTTACCCCCGGAGATCTTCCTCGGGAAGAAGGGGAAAGAGAGCGTGTTTTGGATAGGTTAACAGGTATTCTGAATCCGGAAGACAGGGAGGATTATATATCCAAAGATAGGATAATTGAAAGAATAGAGCAAGTAGGATCTGACCCCTTCTCTGTTTACCAACCTCTTTTTTTGACTGACAACATTGAGTATGAGAAGGCTATCTCTCTTTTTTTGGCTTCTAGGGACATGCCTGGAGTAACTCTTTCCAGTAAAAGTCGTAGAGAATACTTGAATCAACCCGATCCATTCGAGATTTTTGCCACTTCCACTGTGGAAGATCTTTATTCAAGGGGTGTTTTTGACCAGGGGCAAGACAGTTTTGTTTTAAGGTCTTTATCGCATGTTTTGGGTTATACAGGAAAGATCAGTCATGGGGAGTTGGAAAGGAATCCTGGTTACTCCCCGATAGACTATATAGGTAAGTCCGGACTGGAGCATGTTTGGGAGAGTCAACTCAGAGGGGAAAAGGGCAGGAAGCAAGTGGAGGTGGACGCTTTGGGCAAGGAAAAACGGGTCATAAGCGAAGAGGATCCGGTGAAGGGCAATGATCTGCACTTGACCTTGGATCGTTCTTTACAGGCTCAAGTGGAGTTTATTTTGAGAAAATACCTGAAGGACCTGGATGAGGACAGTGCCTCGGCTGTGGTAATGAATCCTCATACCGGAGGTATTTTGGCCATGGTCAGTTTACCAGGATTTGATAATAATCTTTTTGCCAAAGGCCTATCCTCGGAAGAGTACCAGAAAATGGCCGGAGACAGAGATTATTCTTTGTATAATCGGGCCATTTCCGGAGAATATCCGGTAGGTTCAACCATAAAACCGGTTATGGCCGCGGCTGCTTTGGAAGAGGGTATAATCTCGGCCAATACTACGGTCAACAGTACCGGTGGCATAAGTGTGGGTCCTTGGTTCTTTCCGGATTGGAGGCGCGGAGGACACGGAATAACCAATGTTTATAAAGCCATAGCCCAGTCTGTTAACACCTTTTTTTACTATATCGGAGGAGGGTATAGGGATTTCTCGGGTTTGGGCTTGGAAAAGATGGTCAATTACTTCGAGGAATTCGGTCTTGGATCAAGGACCGGGATAGATCTTCCTGGGGAGTCCTCCGGATTCCTACCTTCCAGGGAGTGGAAGAGGGACAGGTTCGAAGAGTCTTGGTATGTCGGAGATACCTATAACTTATCCATAGGTCAGGGTTATCTCTTGGCCACCCCCTTACAGGTGGCCAATTTCACCTCAGTGTTTGCCAACAAAGGTTCTTTGAATCAGCCGCATTTGGTCAGTCATATAGAAGATCATCAAGGTGAGGTGATCAATATTGACAATCAAGCTCTTAACCAGAATTTTTTAGACGATTATGTAGTGGATGTGGTCAGGCAGGGAATGCGACAGACTGTTACCAGTGGCAGCGGGGTGAGATTATCACTTTTGGATGTCAGCTCTGCCGGAAAGACTGGAACCGCCCAATGGTCCTCGACTGAGGATAACCATGCTTGGTACACCGCTTTTGCGCCTTTTGAAGAGGCGGAGATAGTGGTGACCGTGTTGGTGGAAAAAGGGGGTGAGGGCTCGGAAATAGCTGTCCCTATCACTTTGGAGATATTGGATCATTACTTTGACAATGAGGAGGAAAATGGATAATATTAACTTATATTAAGGCCTAACAGATAAATTATGAGCAATAAAGAGCTTAAAAAAAACGATTTTTCCCAAATGGAAGAAGAGGTTTTGGATTTTTGGGATAAGGCCCGGACCTTTGAAAGGTCGGTAAAAAAAGAAGCTCCGCAAGGAGACTTTGTTTTTTATGACGGACCTCCTTTTGCCACCGGACTTCCTCACTATGGTCATTTAGTGGGTAATGTTATCAAGGATGTGGTTCCCAGATATTGGACCATGAAGGGATACAGGGTGGAGCGAAAATGGGGTTGGGATTGTCATGGTTTGCCCCTGGAGAATTTGGCTGAACAGGAGTTGGAACTCAAGAACAAGGCGGACATTGAGAATATAGGAATTGATAAATTCAACCAATATTGCCAGAGCATAGTTCTGCGTTACTCCAAGGAATGGGAGAAGATAGTCAGGAGGTTGGCTCGCTGGGTGGATATGGAGAATGATTATCGGACCATGGACCCTGATTATATGGAGTCCATTTGGTGGGTATTCAAAACTTTGTGGGAAAAAGGCCTTATTTACAAGGGGCACAAGTCAATGCATATATGTCCCAGGTGCGGAACCACTCTTTCCAATTTTGAAGTGGGCCTTGGTTATATCGACATCAAGGACTTGGCTGTTACAGCCAAGTTTGAATTAAAGACCGAGCCCGGAGTCTTTCTTTTGGCTTGGACTACCACTCCTTGGACTTTGATAGGAAATGTGGCCCTGGCAGTGGGATCTGACATGGAGTATGTGAAGTTCAAGTTACTTCCGGGGGGTAATTTTCCTGAAGGAAGCTATATAGCCTCTAAGGAGTATTTTGAATCCTTAAAAGAGCAATTGGGTCAGGATATGGTTTCGGAATTGGATCGTATCAAAGGAAGAGAGTTGGTCGGTATGGTGTACAAACCCTTGTTTGATTATTATGCCGGTGACCCGAGTCTTTCTGGTAGGGATAAAGCTTGGCAGGTCTATGGAGCGGATTTTGTGTCCACTGAAGAGGGTACTGGCTTGGTTCATATTGCCCCGGCCTTTGGAGAGGATGATCTGGCCCTGGGTGAAGAGCATGGCCTCCCTTTTATTCAACATATAGATAAGGAAGGTAAGTTCAAGGAAGAGGTTCGAGATTTTTCTGGCCTGGAGGTAAAGCCCAAAGGAGATCACCAGAGATCAGATATTCTTATAATCAAGTATTTGGCCCACAAAGGAGGTCTTTTCCATAAAGAGAAATATGAGCACAGTTATCCTCATTGCTGGAGATGCGACACACCTCTGTTGAATTACGCTACTGATTCCTGGTTTGTAAAGGTTACCGGAATTAAGGAGGACCTGGTGGCCAACAATCAGAATATTAATTGGGTCCCGGCTCATCTTAAAGACGGTCGTTTCGGAAAATGGTTGGAGCAAGCCAGGGACTGGGCTATTAGTAGGGACAGGTACTGGGGTGCTCCTCTGCCTGTTTGGGAGTGCCAATCCTGCGGCCAAAGAGAGGTTTTGGGTTCCAGAAAGGAGTTGGAAGAGAAAAGTGGAGAAAAAGTTGAGGATCTTCATAAGCAACATTTGGACAATATAACTTTTACTTGCGAAGAGTGCCAAGGTAATATGAAAAGAGTCTCTGAGGTTTTGGATTGTTGGTTTGAGTCCGGTTCTATGCCTTATGCTCAATTTCATTATCCTTTTGAGAACAAGAATAAGTTCGAGAATAATTTTCCGGCCGAATTTGTGGCTGAGGGAATAGACCAGACCAGAGGATGGTTTTATACTTTAATGGTTCTTTCTTCAGCTTTGTTCGGCAGGGAAGCTTTTAAAAATGTGGTGGTTAACGGAATTGTTTTGGCTGAGAACGGGGCCAAGATGAGTAAATCCAAAAAAAACTATCCTGATCCCTGTTTTGTATTCGACGCTTACTCTGTGGATGCGGTCAGATATTATTTTTTGTCTTCCTCAGTGGTAACCGGAGAAGATCTTAATTTTTCAGAGCAAGGGGTAAAGGAGGTTTTGAGAAAGACCAGTATGACCCTATGGAATGTGTATAAGTTCTATTCTTTGTTTGCCCAAAAACAAGAAGAAGTTAAGGCTCGGGGAGGGCAATCCAATGTTTTAGATAGATGGATAATATCTCGGCTTGAGGAAACCAACCAGGAAGTTTCTCAGAATCTGGATGACTATATTCTTCCCAAGGCCGCCAGGCCTTTGGGAGATTTCATTGATGACCTCTCCACTTGGTATTTGAGAAGAAGCAGGGATAGATTCAAGGGTGAGGATGAGCAAGACAAGCAAGAAGCCCTGGAGACCACTAAATACGTTCTATTGGAATTGTCCAAGTTAATGGCCCCTTTTATGCCTTTCTTATCAGAGCGTTTATGGCAGGAGGTGAGTGGCAATAAATTTAAAAAGGACGACAAGAGTGTTCATCTTCAGGATTGGCCCAGCAGAAAGGACCTAAACCAAGAGCTCTTAAGTAAAATGAAAAAGGTTAGAGAAGTGGTAGAGGTCGGTCTGGCCAAGCGGGATGAGTCCGGTATTAAGGTCAGGCAGCCCTTGGCTAAGTTAAAGGTTGCGGGTCCGGATCTGGGGCTGGGAGAAGAGTATTTGCATCTTATAAAAGAGGAGTTGAACTTGAAAGAAGTGGAGGTTGAAGAGAGACAAGGTGATCTGGAGGTGGTTCTGGATACCAATTTGACCCCAGAACTTATTCAAGAAGGAATAAAAAGAGAGCTTGTCAGGTTGATCAATAATATGCGTAAGGACCTGGGTCTTAGTATATCCGATAGGATCTCTGTGTCCTGGCAGGCCGAGGATAAGGATTTGGTGGCGGCTGTGACTAATTTTTCCGAAGATATAAGAAAAGAGACCTTGAGCAAAGAAGTCAAGCAAGAAGAGAAGAGTGAGGCCGATCTGGTCAAGGAATTCAAGGTTAATGATTCTCTGATAAAGATCTGTGTTTCTCACATCTCTGTCCCCAAGTGAATTTAAATAACCCAGCAAAACAAAAAAACAAACAAAGAGGAGGGAGAAATGGAGGAAAAAATTCTTTATCTTGACTACTTGGAAAAAAATTTTTGTTCAGGAGAATCATGCCGGTTATTGCGCATTCTTATTTTCGCACCCCTGCCGCAAAGCAACAGAAGAAGACTTATTCAAAAGATTCTGGACATGAACTATCCTCTTAGTCATTCCTGAGCCAGAGATCTTTTCCAGGTCTTGATAAAAAATTCTTTTTGGTCGAGAGTCTCTCTCGACCCTTTGTTAAACATTTTTTCAAATATGTCCAAACAAAAAGCTAGAGCCATACTTCTTTTTTCCGGTGGCCTGGACTCTCTTTTGGCCGCTTTGATGTTAAGGGAACAGGGTTTACAACTCACAGGTGTTGTTTTTACCAGTAATTTTTTTGATGCCGAGAAGGCTCGAGAATCAGCCAAACGGATCGGTATGGATCTGGAGGTTTTGGATATAAGAAAGGAGTTCTTGGAAATTGTTAAAAATCCTAGACACGGTCATGGTAAGCATTTAAATCCTTGTCTGGATTGTCATGGCTTTATGATCAGGCGGGTTAAGGAGAAGCTCTTGGATAACTGTCAGGACAGATGTTTTGTGGCCACCGGAGAGGTTCTGGATCAAAGGCCTTTTTCCCAGAATAAACAAGCCTTGAAAAAGGTTCAGGATCTTGGAGGGTGCGAGGTTTTAAGACCCTTGTCTGCCCGACTATTGGATCCCACTGAGATGGAGAACAACAATTGGGTGGATAGATCGAAATTGGGTTCTTTAAGAGGTAGAAGCAGGGCTCAACAAAAGGACCTGGCCAGAAAATACGGCCTTTCTGAATATCCCAGTCCGGCCGGAGGTTGTCTTCTGACAGATCCGGGTTTTAGCTCCAAGTTAAAAGATATGATGAGCAAATGGTCTGTCTATACTCCGGAGGATGTGGAGCTTTTAAAAAAGGGAAGGGTGTTGTGGGCAAACCATTCGGACAAAACTTGGGTGCTGATCGTGGTCGCCAGAGACAAAGAGGAGAGTGAGAGTCTGTTGAAGTTGGCCAGACCTGGTGATCTGATAGCAGAATTGAAGGATATGACCGGTCCGGTGGTCTTGGCCAGGGGTTTGGAGATCGAGGGAGATAAGACAGAGTGGAACTTTAAAAGCTATATTCCGGAGAAGTGGCCGGCTGATATTCTTTCTCTGGCTCAAAGAGAGGAGCAGATCCTGCAGAGTTTGGCTATGATAACCGGTTATTACAAAACAGAGGCCAGAGAAAAAGAGGTGGAAGTGGGGATAAGAAGGGTCACTGATAGCGATTCTGGTCCTTTGACAGTCTGATTTTAATTTAGTATAAATATTATACAAATCTTTAATAAATAAAATAAAACTTATGTCAAGCACAGGATGGATTATTTTAATTATTATCGTTGTTATTCTGATAGCGGTAATAATAACTTACAACAATCTTATTAGGTTAAGAAATCGAGTCAAAGAGGCTTGGAGCGATATTGATGTTCAATTAAAAAGAAGACATGATCTGATACCTAATTTGATCAATACCGTTCAAGGTTATGTCAAACATGAAAGAGAAACCTTGGAGAGTGTGACCCAGGCCAGAACTAAGGCCATGCAGGCCAGATCCGAGGGCGGTGACGCGGAGAGTCAAGCTCAGGCCGAAAACGCCTTGTCTGAGACTCTTAAATCCCTTTTTGCCGTATCCGAAAGTTATCCTGACCTAAAGGCTAGTGAGAATTTTAAAGAATTACAGAGAGAACTGACAGACACCGAGAACAAGATTCAAGCATCTCGCAGATTTTACAACAACAATGTTATGCACTTCAATACCAAGATTCAGTCCTTTCCGGTAAATATCTTGGCCAACATGTTCAGTTTTGAGAAAAAGAATTTTTTTGAACTGGAGGACAAGTCTCAAAGAGAGAATGTAGAAGTAAAATTTTAATTTAAGTTGATTGAATATGAATACCATATATACTCATTCAGATTCCAATAGGAGGAAGACCTGGTTCTTGATGTCCGGGTTCTTGATTTTTGTTATCTTAGTGGGTTGGGTGTTCAGTATTGCCTTAAACACCTCCATGATCTTGTATGTGGCTGTGGGTATCAGTATAATCAGCGCTTTTGCCAGTTATTGGTGGAGTGATCGAATAGTTCTAAAGATGAGTGGAGCCAAAGAGTTGAAGTTTGAGGATAACAAGGAGTTGTATAGGCTGGTTGAGAATCTTTGCATAACCGCCGGCTTACCTTTGCCTAAGATTTATATCATCAATGACCCGGCACCGAACGCCTTTGCCACCGGAAGAGATCCGGAGCACGCGGTAGTGGCCTTTACTACCGGACTTCTTCAGAAATTGGATAAGAGTGAACTGGAAGGGGTGGTGGCCCATGAACTTTCTCATGTGGGAAACAGGGATATTCTGATCGCCACCTTGACCACTGTTTTGGTGGGTTTTGTAGTGCTTCTGGCCGACTGGTTCAGGCATTTGGTGTTTTTTAGAGGAGTGGGCGGTAACAACAATGACAATAGGGTAAAGTTGATAATGATCCTGGCGGCCATATTACTCTCCATTTTAGCCCCAATATTTGCTTATATGATGCAGTTTGCCATTTCCAGAAAACAGGAATTCAAAGCCGATGCCGATGCTGCTCTTTTGACCAGATATCCTGACGGTCTGGCCAGGGCCTTGGAAAAGATATCCGGGGACTCTTCTGAGTTAAAAGGAGCTAACCGAGCCACCGCCCATATGTATATATCTTCTCCCTTCAAGACCGATAGTCGTAAAAAAAAGAAGGGCTTTTTCTCCAGAGCTTTTATGACCCATCCTCCGGTTGAGGACCGGATTAAGGCTCTTAGGGGTATGAACAGTTAGTTTTTATTATCTTTAAACATTGGAGTTATGAATATCAAACAGATCTACGACTTGTCTGTAAAGATGGGGATCGAGTCCGATCTTCGGGGCAAGCAAAAAGTTAAAAAGAATCTAGACAGGACCAAAAAGAAGTACCAGAAACTGGACCAAGATTCAAAAAAGGATTTTGATCAGGAATCTTTGACCAATCCCTACGATGATACCAGAATATTGGTTGATAATAACCGGAAGACCATAAAAAAGGTTTTGGCCGGAGTGGATGTTGGTGGTCCGGAGCTTTTGTTGGCTGATCGAGCCGGAGATTTTGACCTGGCCATATCTCATCATCCTCACGGCAAGGCCTTGGCCGGTCTTCATAACGTCATGACTCTCCAGGCCGAGGTCTTAGAAAGCTTTGGAGTTCCCATAAACGTCGGTGAGGCGGTTCTAAAGAATCGTATCCAGGAGGTCAAAAGAGGTATTAGTCCGGCCAATCATAACAGGGCCGTGGATATAGCCAAATTTTTAGGTCTTGATTTCATGTGCGTTCACACCCCTACAGATAATTTAGGGGCCAAGTTTTTGACAGACATTTTTATTAAAAAGAAGTGTGAATTAGTGGAAGATGTTTTAGAGGTTTTGAAAGAGATCCCGGAGTTTAAGCAAGCTGTAGAAAACAAGGCCGGCCCCACTCTTTTTTCTGGAAATCCGGAGAACAGTTGCGGCAGGATAGGGGTTTTGGAATGGACCGGAGGCACCAGTGGTTCTAAGGAAATATTTGAGAAAATGTCCCAAGCCGGAGTAGGTACTGTGATCGGAATGCATATGCCTGAAGACCATCGCAAAGAGGCGGAGAAACACCATATAAATGTGGTAATAGCCGGTCATATGGCTTCTGATTCTCTGGGTATGAATCTTTTTTTGGATGAATTGGAAAAAAGGGGCGTGGAAGTGGTGCCCATGTCCGGATTGATCAGGGTAAAACGTTTTTCTGCTAAAAAGAAATAAGGTAAATGCCTAAAATATCTAACAAACACGAACTCTTGGCTCCGGCCGGAAATCCGGAAAAATTGAAGTTGGCCCTGGATTTCGGGGCCGATGCCGTTTATTTGGGTCCGGCTGCTTTTTCTTTAAGGGTCAGGGTGAATGATTTTGATACTGCCCGGATCAGAAAGGCAGTGGAATATGTCCACAAGAAGGATAAAAAGGCTTATGTCACCCTGAATATCTTTGCCTTTAATCATCACTTGGAAAAACTGTCTCGGTTTGTTGAAAAATTAAAAACCATTAAACCTGATGCCCTGATAGTCAGCGATCCCGGGGTTATAGAGATCATAAAAGAGGTTTGGCCTGAGGCAGAGATCCATCTTTCCACCCAGGCCAATTGCTTGAATTGGAGGGCGGCTGATTTTTGGAGGCGGGCCGGAGTATCCAGGATCATTTTAGGAAGAGAGGCCTGTCTTAATGACATTTCTGAGATAAAAAAGAGAGTTCCGGATCTGGAATTGGAATATTTTGTCCACGGTTCCATGTGCATGGCCTATTCGGGTCGTTGTTTTTTGTCCAAGTATTTTTTAGATCGTTCGGCCAATTTAGGTGACTGTGTTCAGCCTTGTCGTTGGTCTTATCAACTCAAAAGGGCGGAGCTTAGAGAGACAGAAAAAAAAGAGGAGTTGATACTGGAAGAAGACTCTGAAGGGTCTTATATTTTGAATGCTAAGGATTTGTGTCTTTTGGAACACCTGGCAGAATTGAAAAAAGCTGGTGTGGACAGTTTTAAGATAGAAGGTAGAAATAAAAGTGTTTATTATTTGGCCTGTGTTGTCGGTGCTTATAGGCGGGCCTTGGATATTTTGGAAAAAGACCCGAAAGGTTTTAAAGAGGAGGCCGGTAAAATATCCCAGGACCTTGAGGAAAAACTCTTTCACAGGGGTTACAGTACTGGTTTTTTACTTGGACAAAAAGGTGATCAAAAACTCGACTCTTCGGAACAGAGGAGTGGTTGGGAGTTTTGCGGACAGGTAGTAAAGAAAAAAGGACCGAACAAGAATTCCGGGGAAAGGTGTTTGTTGACAGTAAAG
>CAZNAQ010000005.1:0-10287 GCA_964571265.1 uncultured Gammaproteobacteria bacterium
AAATATGAAGGGCAAGAGAGTCAGATTCGGCAGGACCTTTGGTAAGAGAAAAGATTGGAAAAAGGCGGTGGTCAGCCTACCCCAAGGAAAGACCATCAATGTTTACGAAGGTGTATAATTAAACTAGAAAGTGAATCTATAAATATATTATATGGGTATAAAAAAAGTAAAACCAACAACACCCGGCAGAAGACAGGCCTTGTTCGATGATTTTTCCGATATTACCAAAAAGGAACCGGAAAAGAAACTTCTTAAAAGCAAGAAAAGAGGTAGTGGCAGGAATTACCAGGGCAAGATAACTGTCAGACACAGGGGTGGCGGTGCCAAGAGGAATATCCGTCAGATAGATTTTAAGAGGGACAAGTTTGAGGTTCCGGCTAAGGTGGCTTCTATTGAGTATGATCCCAATCGAGGCGCTAGAATAGCTTTGTTGCACTATAAAGATGGTGAAAAAAGATATATAATAGCACCAACTGAATTGGAAGTGGGTCAAGAGGTGGTCAGTTCCCAAAAACAGACAGAATTGAAACCCGGAAACGCCATGCCAGTCAAGCATGTTCCCGCCGGTTTGGCCATTTACAATGTGGAGTTGGAACCCGGAAAAGGTGGTAAATTGGCCAGGGGTGCCGGTAATATGGTCTATGTTATGGGAGTGGAAAAGAAATACGCCCAGATCAAGCTACCTTCCGGAGAGATCAGATTGATCAAAAAAGACTGTCTATGCACCATCGGCCAGAGCAGCAATCCGGAAAAAAGACACATTAAGATAGGTAATGCCGGAAGAAAGAGACTCCTGGGATTCAGGCCAACTGTCAGAGGAAGCGCTATGAATCCGGTTGATCATCCTCATGGCGGTGGTGAAGGAAAGCAACCCATTGGTTTGAAATATCCCAAGACCCCTTGGGGAAAGAATGCCCGAGGTGTTAAGACCAGAAGAAAGAAACATTCAGATAAACTAATAATCAAGAAGAGAGGTAAGAAAAGACGAGGATAAGTCGTAATATTTAAATAAATTATAAATTATGCCAAGAAGTCTAAAAAAAGGCCCATACATTAATCAGCGTTTGTTAAAGAAGATCCAGAATCTGAAACCGGGCGATAAAACAGTTATTAAGACTTGGGACAGGTCTTGTACCGTTACCCCGGAAATGGTAGGTTTTACTATCGGTGTTCATAATGGCAAGAAACATGTTCCAATCCTTATTTCCGAGGACATGGTGGGTCATAAATTAGGCGAATTCGCCCCGACCAGAAAATTTGTCAGCCATGGCGGTAAGATGGCCAAGGGCAAATAGGTCCACTGTTTAATTAAGAAAGATAATTAAGAATCAAATATATGGAAGTTAAAGCTAAAGCCAAACATATTAGAATGTCTCCCAGAAAGGTGAGGTTAGTGGTGGACTTGGTCCGAGGTAAGAGAACCAAAGAGGCTTTGGATCAGTTGAATTTTTTACCTAAAAAGGCTTCGGTCCCGGTGGTAAAGTTGGTAGAATCAGCTATTTCTAATGCTGTTAACAACTACGATCTGAAGAAAGATAATCTGTATATCAAAGAGATCAGGGTTGATGAAGGCAGGACCTTGAGAAGATGGATTCCCAGGGCTCATGGTCGAGCCACTCCTATTCGAAAAAGGACCAGTCATATTGATTTGGTTTTGGGAGAATTGGTGGATTCTGGTGAGGTGGCCCCGAAAAAACAAGAGATCGAGGCACCTGTAAATCTTTCAGAAATGGCCAAGCAGGAAGAAAAAGCGGCTGAGAAAAAAGAAACCAAAAAGAAACCTGCTAAAAAAGAGGATAAGTCTAAAAAAGAAGAGACTTCTTCTAAGAAAGAATAAGTTTAAATTATAATTTATTAATTAATATGGGAAAGAAAGTTAATCCAAAAATTATACGGATCGGAGTGATAAGGACTTGGCCTTCTACCTGGTTTAGTACAGGACAGGAATATATTCGCAATGTTCAACAAGATGTTAATATCAGAAAATTTTTGATCAAAAATTTGCGAGAATCAGGAGTGGATAAAGTTGAGATCGAGAGGGATTCCAAAAAGATCAAGATCCATATTCACACAGCCAAGCCCGGATTGATAATCGGTCGCGGAGGAGCCGGAATTGAAGAATTGAAGAATAAGATCCATAGAAAATTTTTAAAGAATTTCCGACCCAATGAAATAGATATAAATATTAAAGAAGTGGAAAGACCCAATTTGAGCGCCCAAGTGGTGGTTCAATCCATGATCCTTGATCTGGAAAAGAGAGTTCCTTTTAAGAAAGTGATGAAACAGGCTGTCAGCAGAGTGGAAAAGGCCGGAGCCCTGGGTGTGAAAGTGATTGTTAAGGGTAGGCTCAATGGAGCCGAGATAGCCAGGGCCGAGAAATTGGTCAGCGGCAAGGTGCCCCTGCAGACCTTAAGGGCTGATATTGATTATGCTCGCGGTTGGGCCAACACTTCCTATGGAAGTATTGGGATCAAGATTTGGATCTATAAGGGTGAGGTTTTTGGAGATCCTGACGAAGAAAAAGGAGAAGTGGTCAGTAAAAAATATTAATTTGAATAAATATGTTAGTCCCCAAGAAAACAAAATACAGAAAAGCGCATAAGTTCAAAAATTTGGGCAAAGCCACCAGTACCAATAGTGTTGATTTTGGAAGTTTCGGTTTGAAGAGCGTAGAGTCCTGCTGGATAACCTCCAGACAGATCGAGGCTGCTCGTAAGGTGATTGCCAAATACACCAAAAGAGGGGGTAAGACCTGGATAAGAATATTCCCTGACAAGCCGGTTACCAAAAAAGGTGGCGAGATTCCCATGGGTAAAGGTAAGGGTCCGGTAGACCATTACATTGCTCCTGTTAAGGCCGGGACAGTAATATTTGAGTTAGACGGACTTTCCAGGGAAGTAGCCGAGAAGGCTATGAGTCTGGCAGCTTACAAGTTGCCTGTGAAATGTAAATTTATTTCCAAAGAATAAGTATTTAAATATTTAGATATATGGATTTTAAAGAAATGCAACAAAAGGAAGACAAAGAATTACACAAGCTCTTGGCTCAGTACAGGGACAAGTTACGAGAGCTAAGATTTAAGGATGCCAACAAACAGCTCAAGAGCATCAGAAAGATCAGGCAGACCAGGACCGATATCGCCAGGATCCTGACTATTTTGAATAATAGGAAGAATAAATAATTTTAAATTATTATAGTTATGAATAAAAAAGACCAGAAACAAAGCCAAGAGGTTGACACCGGAAAAAAAGAAGTCATTGTGAGAAAGTTCAATGGCGTGGTTGTCAGTGACAAAATGGACAAAACTTTGCTGGTGAAGGTGGACAGGGTCAAAAAGCACCCTAAGTATCAGAAAAGATACACCGTCAGCAGTAATTACAAGGTTCATGATGAAAAGAATCAATACAGAGAAGGTGATGAAGTGAGCTTTGTTGAGTGTCGCCCCTTGAGTAAACACAAGAGGTGGAGAGTTTTATATAATTAATTAATTTAGGTTTTATGATACAAGTAGGATCAAGAGTAAAAGTAGCCGACAACTCCGGAGCCAGAGAAGTGGAATGTTTAAAGGTTGTAGGAGGGTATAGAAGAAGATATGCCAGAGTTGGAGATGTGATCACTGTTAGTGTCAAGGCGGCTACCCCGCATTCCCCGATAAAAAAAGGAGATATCATGAAAGCGGTCATAATTCGTACCAAAAAGGAGATAAAGAGAAAAGACGGTACTTGTCTGCGTTTCAGTGAGAATGCCTGCGCTGTTTTGGATAGAGAAAAGTTAGAGTTCAGGGGTACCAGAGTTTTTGGTCCTATAGCCAGAGAGGTCAGAAGAAAAGGTTTCTTTAAGATCGCCTCCTTGGCCCCAGAAGTTTTATAATTAAAGGAAATGATAATAATTTAAGTGGATATGAAGATAAAAAAAGGCGACAAAGTAAAGGTTTTAGCTGGTAAGGACAAGGGCAAGACCGGAAAAATCTCTCAAGTCTTTCCTGAACAGGAAAGAGCCAGTGTGGACGGTATCAATATGTTGGTCAAGCACTTGAGGCCCAGACAGAGAGGCGAGAAAGGTCAAAGAGTGGAGTATCCGGCCCCTATGAACATTTCCAACCTGGGTTTTGTTTGCCCTCAATGCGGCAAGACCACCAGATTGGGACATAAATACACAGAAGATGAAAAGACCAAGAGACAAAAAAAGGTTAGATTCTGCAAGAAGTGCCAAAAAGAAGTGGAAAAATAAGTTAATAAAGTAATAAATAATATATATGCGCCTACAAGAGGTTTACAAGAAAAATATCCTGCCCCAATTAAAGAAGGATCTGGAATACAAGAATGACCAGGAGGTTCCTAGGGTGGAAAAGGTGGTCATCAATGTTGGTTTTGGAAGACATGGTAGTGACAGTGAATACACCAAGAACCTGGAGCAGAGCTTGGCTAAGATAACCGGTCAAAAACCCTTTTTTACTAAGGCCAGAAAATCCATTTCTTCTTTTAAATTAAGAGAGGGGATGGTCATCGGTGCCAAGGTCACTTTAAGGAAAAAAAGGATGTATGATTTTTTGGAAAAACTTTTGAATATAAGTTTTCCCAGGATCAGGGACTTTAGAGGTATAAGTGAAAAGAGTGTTGATAGACAGGGTAATCTGACCATAGGTTTTAAAGATAATTTAGCTTTCCCGGAAATCGAAGCTCAGGATATAGAAAAGGCTCATGGAATGGAGGTGGTGATCAAGACCACCGCCAAGACCAGAGAGGAAGGTTTGAAGTTATTCAGTTTAATGGGTTTTCCTTTTAAAGAACAAATGAATAAGATCGAATAAATTAATAAATCATTATATTATGGCCAGAAAAGCTTTAATTGCCAAATCTAAAAGAAAACCAAAGTTTCCAACTCGTATTATAAGAAGATGCTGGAGATGTGGACGCAACAGAGGATACATGAGGGATTTTGACCTGTGTCGGGTTTGCTTTCGTGAATTAGCTGACAATGGGGATTTGCCGGGTATCAAAAAATCAAGTTGGTAAATTATTATAATAAATTAATATTCATAAATTATGACAGATCCAATTGCAGACATGCTTACAAGAATCAGAAACGGCGCCGCTACAGGGAAGAAGGACGTGATTTTGCCTATGAGTAAAATGAAATACGAGGTGGCCAAGATCCTGGAAAAAGAAAATTGGATTCAAAAGGTAGAGATAATTGACCCTTCTGACAGTATTTTGTTGGACAAAAAGAACAAGAAGAAGAATGAAAAGATCGGTAACTTCCAAAGATTAAGAGTGGTTTTGAAATACAAAAAAAGCGGAAAATCGGTAATTTCTCACCTTAAGAGAGTTAGTAAGCCCGGTCTAAAGATCTATGTTAAAAAAACCGAACTGCCCAGGGTCTTGAATGATCTTGGTATAGCTATTATATCCACTCCCAATGGCCTGATGACCAATAAGGAGGCCAAGAAAAAAGGAATCGGTGGAGAAGTGGTTTGTGAGGTTTATTAATAGATTAATTATTAAATAGTCAGTAATTATGTCCAGAATAGGAAAATTGCCAATTGAACTATCTTCAGGTACTCAAGCCACTCTTGAGAACGATCTTTTGGTAGTAAAAGGACCCAAGGGAGAGCTGAAGAAACATATACACGAATTGGTAACTGTTAAAATAGAAGACAACAAGATCCATGTTGATGTTAATGATACCACTGACAAGAAAGAGAGGTCTTTTTGGGGCTTGTATAGAAGTTTGATCAATAATATGGTAAAAGGAGTAGAGGAGGGATTTGAGAAAAAATTAGAAATCAATGGAGTCGGTTATGGAGCCACCTTGAGCGGAAACAAGCTGACTTTGAAAGTAGGCTACTCTCATCCGGTAGATTATGATCTGCCCGAGGGTATCAGTGCTTCTGTAGAAGGCAACGTGATCACTGTCAGTGGAATAGATAAAGAGTTAGTGGGTGAGGTGGCTGCTCAGATAAGAAAGATCAAAAAACCAGAGCCTTATAAAGGTAAAGGTATTAAGTATGCTGACGAGGTCATCAGAAGAAAGGAAGGAAAGACCAGTTCCAAGGGTGAATAAAAACAAGAAGATAATCAAAAAATAAAGCAAAATATATGGTTGATGTTCATAGGAAAAAAACATTTCAAAGAAAGAGAAGGCACAAAAGGATCAGGTCCAGGATTTTTGGGACAGCAGATATCCCCAGATTGAATGTATATAGATCAAATACTGGTGTCTTTGTTCAATTGATAGATGATAACCAAGGAAAGACTTTGGCCAGTGCCAGCAATAAAGAGATAAAAACCAAGGGTAATAAAGTCGAGCAGAGTTTTGAAGTGGGAAAATTGATAGGACAAAAGGCCAAAAAATTAAAGATAGAAAAGATAGTCTTTGACAAAGGCGGTTTTAACTATCATGGTAGAGTAAAGGCTGTGGCTGAAGGAGCCAGAGAAGAGGGGTTAAAGTTTTAAAATATTAATTTTTTAGTTTATATGACCAATAAAGAAGAGAAAAATTCACCTGCTACCACTAGCAAACAAAAACCTGACAACCCTTCAGCTAGGGGTGGTCAAGCGGTTGCCGGGGGAGGTGGAAAGAAGCCGTTCAAAAAGGCGCCGGTCAAGAATAATAAAAAGGAAGAATATGACCAAAAGATCTTGGATATTGCCAGGGTTACCAGGGTTATGGCTGGTGGTAAGAGAATGAGTTTTCGAGCTTGCGTGGCAGTGGGAGACAAGAACGGAAAGATCGGGATTGGTTTGTCCAAGGGTGCTGATGTGGCAGCTGCCGTAAGCAAGGCCGCAGATAAGGCTAAAAAAGATATGGTGACCGTTCCTATGGTAAACACCACTATTCCTCATGAGATAAAGTATAAGTTTGGTGCTGCCGAGATACTTTTCAAGCCCAGTGGTCAGGGTAGGGGTATTATTGCCGGAGGAGTGGTTCGTGTCATTTTGGAGTTGTCTGGAATTAAAGATATTACCAGCAAGATCCTGGGAACCAACAATAAGGTTAACAATGCCAAATGCACATTAGAAGCCTTGAGAAACCTAAAAAAGGTTGATGCCTCCAGATTTGAAGACCAGGAAGCAAAAACAAACAACATCAAAAAAGAAAAAGAAGAAGAGAAGCAAGAGACAGGAGTTTCCAAAGATAAGGAAAAGACCCAAGAGTCTAAATAACTATAAATTTTTCAGACTATGGCTTTAAAATTAAATACAATTAAAGGTGAGTCAAGCTCCAAGGTTTCCAGACGCCGGGGTAGGGGTAACGGCTCTAACAGAGGCAACTATAGTGGCCGCGGCATTAAAGGCCAAAAGGCCAGATCCGGAGTCAGTGGTCTAAAGCTTTTGGGGTTGAAAAGCTTGGTCAGCCAAACCCCCAAGAAAAGAGGTTTTAGGTCACCCAATCCGGACAATCAAGAGATAAGTTTAAAGGACTTAAATAATTTTCAAGAAGGAGACAAGATCACTCCTGAGAAGTTGGAAGAATCTGGTTTGATCAAAACTTCCAAGAAACCGATTAAGATCCTTAAGGTAGGTAAACTTCAAGTGAAAAAACTTTCCATTAAAGGAGTTAAATTGAGCGCCGGAGCCTCTGAAGAGATCCAAAAAAATCAAGGAAAAATTGAATAAATTTTATGATTGAAAAATTAAAACAAATTTGGCACACCCCAGACCTAAAGAGAAGTATAGGTTTTGTTCTCTTAATGCTTGTTCTTTTTCGCTTGACCGCCAATATCCCTTTTCCAGGAGTTAATGTCCAGGCTTTAAGGGAGCTTTTTGCTTCAAACCAAGTGTTCGGAATGCTTAATCTTTTTTCTGGAGGCGGGATGCAGAATTTTTCCGTGGTAATGATGGGAGTGGCTCCCTACATTACTTCATCCATTATTTTTCAACTCCTGCCTATGGTCATACCTCAACTGGAGGAAATGAAAAAGGAAGAGCAGGGCAGGCAAAAGATAACCATGTGGACCAGGTGGTTGACTGTTCCTTTGGCCGCCTTACAAGCTTTTGGTATGATTTCTCTTATTCAAAATATCTCTCCCGGGGTGATCCAGCCTATGGGATTTTTTGATATGTTCCATATGATCACCATTATTACAGCCGGGACAATCTTTTTAATGTGGATAGGAGAATTGATAACTGAAAAAAACATTGGAAACGGTATTTCTATGCTTATTTTCGCCGGTATCATCAGTGGTTTGCCAGCTTCGGTCCAACAAGTTCTTGTCACCTATGATCCCAGTCAATTGATCACTATTATCACTTTCTTGATCATCGCCTTGGTTACCATAGTGGGAATTGTGGCTATTAATGAAGGACAGAGAAAGATACCGGTTCAGCACGCCAGACAGATCCGTGGCTCCAGTAGTGTCGGAGGTGGCTCCTCTTATTTGCCTTTAAAGGTCAATATGGCCGGAGTTATTCCTATCATCTTCGCTATTGCTATTATTACTTTTCCTTCCATGATAGCTCAGTTTTTTATGCAATCTGAAACTGCTTGGCTGGCTTCAAGCGCCCAGTGGTTAAATGATGCCTTTGAGAATCAATTGATATATGGAGTATTTTACTTTCTCTTAGTATTTGCTTTTACTTATTTCTACACTGGGGTTACTTTTGATCCCAACAAGATTGCTGAAAATCTTCAGAAAAGAGGCGCTTTCATTCCGGGTATAAGGCCGGGCAAGAATACCAGTGATTATTTGTCATATATCACCAATCGGGTAACTCTTTTTGGAGGTATTTTCTTGGGATCTATCGCTATTTTACCTCTGATATTAAGATATTTTACCAATATGGATGTATTGACCATCGGGGGTGCTAGTCTCTTGATCGTAGTGGCGGTTACCGTAGAGACTGTCAAAAAGATCCAATCCCAGCTGACCATGAGAGAATACGACGGAGTTTAAAAAAATCAAACTACATTATATATCCAAAAACACCCGCCTAAGATCGGGTGTTTTTGTTCGTCTTTCGACTCTTTTTAATAATTTAAAACTGTACTATAATAAAGGATATGGGATTTTTTTCAAGTAAAAGTGAAGAACAAAAAAAAGAGGAACAAAGAAAAAGGAGAAACATCTTTGAGTCCCGAAGGTCAGCCGGAGAGTCAGAAGGAGGTAGAAAGCAAAGAACAGCTTCCTTTGCCGGAGGTGAGGCCAGCTCCAGTTATTGGAGTTCCGACTCCAAGGCCAGTGTTGCTGACAACAACAAGGACAAGAGCAAGGGAGCAACTTCCAAGAAAAGCGGTTCTAGTAGGTTTGCCTCTGGTTCCTCTGATCTGGGCAACAGAAGTTCTTTTGCTGGCGGTTCTGTCTCTGAAAGTGGTGGTGGAGGCTTTGCCCTGGACAAGAAGGACTGATAATGCTAATTTGTTTTGATTCTCGTTTTTTATCAAGGTATTTATTTAAATATCTATTTTTTAATTGTTATAAAGATAAGTATTAGTTAAGTTGTGATTATGAAAAAAATTGTTATTCTTTTCGGGCCCCCCGGTTCAGGTAAAGGGACTCAGGCCCGTTTGTTAGGGAAAGAAAGGAAGTGGACCAATATTTCCATGGGTAGACTTCTCAGGAAGGAGAAAAATAGCGGTAGTGAACTGGGCAAGAAACTGGAAAAAGAAGTGGACGGAGGTAAGCTTGTCTCCGACGACCTGGTGGAGAAGGTCATTAAAAAAAGATTGTCAGAAAAAGATATTCAGGAGGGAGTGATTCTGGACGGTTTTCCCAGGACCGGAAAACAGTTAAGAGACCTAGACAAGATCCTGGAAGGGTTTTTTGGTTCTGAATATGAGCTGACCGCCGTTTTTGTAAAATTAAGCGATTCTGAAGTCAAGAAGAGACTGGGCGGTCGAAGGGTTTGTAGTTCCTGTGGGACTAATTATCATCTGGAATTTAATCCGCCTCAAAAAAAAGGTGTCTGTGACAGTTGCGGGGCTGATCTCTATCATAGGCAGGATGACACTGAAGAAGCTATAGACCAAAGATTAAAAGAGTTTCATAAAAACGAGATCTCTATCTTGGAGGAATTTGAGAATAGAGGCAATTTAGTGGTTATAAATGGAGAAAAGACCATAGAAGAAGTCCACAAGGACATCTTGTCCAGGGTCTAGATATATGATAAATAAAAAATCCAACAAGGAACTGGAAAAGATGAGAGTGGCCGGCAGATTGGCCGCCCAGGTTTTGGATTTTATACAACCCCGGATCAAGCCGGGTATTTCCACCGGAGAGATAGACAAGCTTTGTCATGATTTTATAGAAGAACATGGAGCTGTTCCGGCTCCTTTGAATTACAAGGG
>CAZNAQ010000005.1:10297-12377 GCA_964571265.1 uncultured Gammaproteobacteria bacterium
TACTTCGGTCAATGACATAGTCTGTCATGGTATCCCGTCTTTTGAGCAGATCTTGAGAGAAGGAGATATAGTGAATGTGGATGTGACTGTTATCCTGAACGGTTATCACGGAGACACCTCCAAGACCTTTTGTGTCGGAAGCGTATCCGAGGAAGTGTCCCTTTTGGTCCAGAGGACCGAGGAAGCCATGTACAGGGGGATCAGGGCGATCAGGCCCGGAGCTTATCTTTATGAGGTCGGTTCTGCTATTGAAAAGTACGCCAAATCTTTCGGCTACGGAGTGGTCAGGGATTACGGAGGACATGGAATAGGTAGGTCTTTTCATGAGGCTCCGGATGTTTTTCATTATTACACTCCGGAAAATAAGATCAAACTGGAAAAAGGAATGACCTTCACGGTGGAGCCTATGATAAACCAGGGTGGTTCCGGAGGAGTGATAACCAGCCATGAGGACGGCTGGACAGTTTATACCAAGGACAAGGGTCTCAGCGCCCAATTCGAGCATACTGTGGCCGTGACCAATTCCGGATATGAGATCCTGACAAAGCTATAGATAATTAACCTGCATCAATGGAAGACAAAAAATATTTAGGAATAGATTGGGGTGAAAAACGAATCGGTTTAGCCCTGGGAGATGAGGAGCTTAAACTGGCTACTCCTTTTAAGGTGGTCTCTAATCTGGAAGAGCTTCTGTCCGAGATAAGCAAAGAAGAGGTGGATATTTTGGTTTTAGGGAAGCCTTTTCAGGTGTATGATCAAAAAGCAAAGATCAATCCCAAGTTTGAAGAATTTTTAGAAGCCTTGAGGCAGGAAACCTCGGCCAAAATAATCACTTTGGATGAAAGATTGACCAGCAAGGCTGTTTCTTCCTTGAATAAGCAGATATTTTCCAAGAAGTCTCATGTGGATAAAGATGCCGGGGCTGCCATGTTGATACTGCAACAATATTTTGATTCTTGTTAAATATATGGAAAGCACTTTTAAGACCAGAGCTATAAGTCTTTCCCGTCGGAATTTTCGAGAAAACGACCTCCAAGTTACTGTTTATTCCCCAGATTTGGGAAAAATGACCCTTATCGCCAGAGGAGCCCTGAAACCCGGTTCTAAGTTGGCCGGACACATAGAACCCTTTATTTTATCTGATATAATGGTCATAAGAGGTAGGGCGGGTGATTATCTGGGCAGTTGTGTCGGCAGAGAGTTCTTTTTTTCCTTAAGAAAGGACACTTCCGGCCTGAGTTATGCCGGGGCCGCGGCCAGGATCCTTAAAAAGGAGACCCGGGAAGGTGAGGATGACAGGGCAAGAGAGATATTTGAGCTTTTCTATCGTTTTTTAAAAAAACTGGACCAAGGAGAGAAATTGGACCAAGAATTACTCAATATCGGATTTTTTTTAAAGTTCTTGAAAACAATAGGTTTTAATCCTTCTTGGCAGAATTGTTGTTCCTGTCATAAGGTTATAAGAATGGAGGACAATCATTTCAGCCCCGGCGGAGTCGGTCTTCTTTGTTCTTCTTGTCGAGCTTCCGGATTTAAGGCTTTGAGTTTTCCTATCTCCAACGATAGTATCAAGATCCTGCGTTTTTTGGAAAAAGAAGACCTGGACAGAGCCGGTAGATTAGCTCTTAAGGACGACAGGTTGAGACAGGAGATCAACAGGACCATTAAAGCTTTTTACAGATATAATTTTTGATTTTCCTTGCTAAAATTACCAAAATAATATATAATTTATTTTTGCTTAAAAGGAGTTCAGTAATTAACTTAATCATTATTTATGCTTAGAACACATACTTGCGGACAGCTAAACAAGGAACACTTGGACCAGGAAGTGGAGCTTTGTGGTTGGGTCCATAGGCGCCGGGACCATGGCGGTGTCATTTTTATAGACCTTCGGGACAGATATGGATTGGTGCAGATAAAGTTCAATCCCGAGATAAAGAAAGAGACTTGGCAGGAAGCGGACAAGCTTCGCAGCGAATGGGTCGTTAGAGTAAAAGGTAAGGTGGTGGCCCGTCCCGAGGATATGGTCAATTCCAAACTGGAATCCGGAGAAGTGGAAGTGGCCGCGGATGAGTTAGAG
>CAZNAQ010000006.1:0-11893 GCA_964571265.1 uncultured Gammaproteobacteria bacterium
AAACTGTTCCTATAAAAGCGGTTATAGCATAGGCTGAGAGAACTATAATCAGACCTATGATCGCGGCTCCAATCAGGTTTTTAGCTTTTTCTATTTGTTGCTCATTACCCCTGGCAGTCATCCATAACAAACCCCCGTAAACAACTAAAACAAAGAACAGTATGCCCACAAAAGCCAGAACTGCTCCTATAATGCTTCCTATAATACTTCTGGGGTCATCTTGTCTTAGGCCTTCAATTTCACTTCCTGTCTCGGTAAGACCATAACCATTGGCCAGAACCGGTTCAGAAACCAGAAAAAAGGTTGCCAGAAAAAAAGAAAACAAGAAAAACAACAAAGCTGCTATTAAAAATTTAGGCCACTTAATGGACATAGTAGTTTTGATCTTTTGTTCTTTAAAATCCGTTACCTTGAACACAAAAAGATTTGCGTCCAAGGTAACGGATTCTGTTTTTAAACAAAATCCGTTAGAAATCTTACTATACTGAATCAAGAAGTGAGGTAAGAACGAAGTTGGCGATTCCCCAGGAGGCTAAGATGATAACCAGACCGATGATACCGGCTACAATAATCTTCTTCGCTTCCCCTACCTTGTCTTCGTTTCCGGCAGCTGTCATCCATTTGAAACCTCCGATCAAGATGATTACGACGGCTAGAATAGCCAAGAATCCTAAGACAACATTAATAATGTTGGCGATTGTGGTTCTTGGATCCTGGTCGCTCAATCCTGTTTCTTCAGCTCTATCCATTCCTAGAGTGTCTTCATCAACAACCGCTTGAACTGGAACTGCGGCCACGTTTAAAAGGGCAGACATAGCAAAAATTCCTATCACAAAACTGGAAATAGTTTTTATAATTGTTTTACTCATATTTCACCTCCTTTCTAGTGAGGGCCAAGTTTTAATTAACTTGTTTCCCGGATATTAATTATTAATCACTTTCTATTTTATCACACTTTGAATAAAATAAAAACAAGATATGTCAAAGAGTCTTTAGTATTAGGTCATCTGCAAATAAGTTAATCTAGAATTCCCTTTTTGTTTATTTTTTTAGGTCTTTTTTAGAACTACCCTGGGTTGAAAAAAGAAAAGTTAACAAAATACCGCATTTACAGGAGTTTTTAAGATTTTTATCTCCTTGTTTTTTTTAAAGTGTTTTGCCACTTTTGCTTTCTATGAGAGTCTGGCAGGGGTGGGTATGATCAACTTGTTTTCTTCTGTTCTTCTCCCTCAACATTGAGGATCAACCTTTTGTTTTGTTAATTATCCACAATTATATTTTTTTATTTTTGAAGAAAAACATCAAGATGAGTTCCCTTTTTTGTATAAATCTATTAAAATTAGGATTAAGGGATATAGTGGTTGACCTTTGATCTTAAAGGTGGTAGGATTGTTCTGTTTTATATTTATATTAGTAAGTAGTTAGTATAGTAGTTTTGGTAGTTCAAATTATAATTTTAAAGAATGAATTTGAGGAGAGTAGATAAAAAAATAGTATTTAAAAAATTTTTGGTTGATTCAACCATAATTTTTTTAAAATTTTTAGCAATTACGTTCAATGGCCTGTTAGGTTTGTTGTTGACTCTTAAAAGACCTTTTAAGGTAGTGGCCAGGTTTGTTTTTTATAAATTTGTGGTAAAAATATATTGCCAATATCTTTCTTTGGTTAAAAAGATAGGTTGGAACAGGAACAAGAAAGGATTTTTATTCTTTCTTTTTAATGAAAAAATAGTTCATGTGATAGTGGTGGTGATAACTGTTTTGACTGTTTTGACAAACCTGGTTCCTTTTACCGACGCCATGACCGGTCCTAATGGACAAGGAGGACCTATTATATATAATTTGGTGCAAAGCGAATTTGGAGAACTGGAACAAGGTGAAGAGTTGATAGAAGAATACTTGGACAAAGAGACTTTAAGCCAACAGGTCAATATACAAAGAAGATATATAGATGATTCTTTGGCTTTAAGGACTGATTCTTGGGGTTATCAAGAAGACGCTATGCCTGAAGATAGAATTGAAGCTGATAGCGATCTTCCGGAGGTTGGTGATGATGAGGAGTTGCTTGAAGACAGAGAGGAGATTGTTAGATACACGGTCAGAGTTGGTGACACTATCAGTGGTATAGCTAGAAGGTTTGGTATTAGTTCCAATACTATATTATGGGAAAATAATCTAGGAACTCATGATCTTATCAGAGCTGGAGATGAGTTAACCATTCTTCCGATGACAGGTGTGAGACATGAAGTTTCTAGGGGGCAAAGTTTAAGTTATATCAGCTCCAAATATGATGTAAGCAGTCAGGAGATAATTGAGGCCAATCAATTGGAAAATCCTGAGAGACTTAGTGTTGGAGAGAAGTTGATCATTCCTGGTGGAGAAAAACAGACCGTTCAAGAGACTACTCAAGCCCCGTCCAGAAGCACCCAAAGTACTGTTTCTGCGGTTCGTGATATTGTTAGCCCTCAAGAACCTTCCACACAACCCAGCTCCAAAATGCATTGGCCCACAACCGGCCACAGGATAACCCAGTATTACTCTTGGCGTCACAATGGTTTGGATATTGCTGACAATATTGGAACTCCTTTATTCGCGGCTGAAGCAGGCACGGTCGAGTTTGCTGGTTGGAGTCGGGGTTATGGTTATAATATTGTTATTAACCATGGTGGTGGCAAAAAAACCAGGTATGCTCATATGAACAGGTTTTATGTTAGTCATGGTCAAAGAGTAAGTCGAGGGCAGACCATAGGAGAAATGGGTAATACCGGTTGGTCTACTGGACCCCACATCCACTTTGAGGTTATTGTTAATGGAGTTAGGCAAAACCCCTTGGATTATCTAAGATAGGGTTTGGATTTTGGAAAATAAGATGATATACTAAAATCAATAAATAATTAAAGTCTTTATGAGGTTTGTTCTAGGTTTGATCTTAATGATCGCAGGCATAGCCATGGTAATAAAATCAGAATCTGTCCTTAAAACTTTTGGTCGTATACCTTTTTTTGAGAAACACTTGGGGACAGAAGGTGGTTCTAGGCTTGGTTACAAACTGATTGGCCTGACTATTTTTTTTATAGGTCTTCTAATGTTTACTGGTTTGTTCGGAGGTTTTATGAACTGGGTTTTAAGTCCGCTCTTGAATCTTGGATAATAATCAGTTAAAATGTTTTTTGTCTGATAATAAAAGTTTATTTTAAAACTTTTTTATTTTTGTCAAATAGGGCCCGTAGCTCAGTTGGCTAGAGCGCCTGCCTTGCAAGCAGGAGGTCACCGGTTCGAATCCGGTCGGGTCCACCAAACAAAAACAGCGTTAACCTAAAAGCTAACGCTGTTTTTTTAAAAGATAGGATCGTATCTACTCTTCTTTTTTTAAACCGGCGGAGATTATGGCCATGTAGATGGCTGACAAACCGACAAGAGTGTAGACGGCTCTGGAGATAAAACTCATATCTCCGAAAAGAGTTTCTACCAGATCAAAATCAAGAACTCCCACCAACCCCCAGTTTAAACCTCCCACTACCAGGAGAACCAGGGCTATCCAGTCTAGTGCGGATAGGTTTTTCATAGTTTTTATATTAATAATTAGACTTCCCAAACTTTAGCTGAATTTGTTTTTATTATGACACTTATTTTTTAAAAATGCAAGTATATTTTTTGTTTTTTGAATGCTTGTTATCTGTGCTATAATTAAGGAAAATATTATATGATAAAAGACAGAAAAAAAATGATCATAATTGATGGAAACGCTCTGATTCATCGGAGCTTCCATGCCCTACCTCTTAGTATGAGCACTAAAGAGGGCAAGGTGGTCAATGCTGTTTATGGTTTTGCTTCGGTCTTGATCAAGGCCTTAAGAGAGTTTAAACCGGATTATGCAGTTTTGACCCTGGATAAAAAGGGCCCCACTTTCAGACATCTCAAATATGATCAGTATAAAGCCCAAAGGGAAAAAGCCCCGGATGAGCTTTATGAGCAAATTCCTCTGGTCAAGGATTTGGCCTCAGCTTTTGGTCTGCCCATCTATGAAAAAGAAGGCTTTGAGGCTGATGACTTGATCGGGACCATTGTCAAAAAAACCGATGATGATATTCAAAAGATCATAGTGACCGGAGACCTGGATCCGCTTCAATTGGTTGATGAACAGACTAGAGTTTATACTATGAGCAGGGGTTTATCAGAAAGTATTCTTTTTGATGAAAAACAGGTTCAGGACAAATTTGAGATTCCGATTGAATCCTTGATTGATTTTAAGGCTTTGACAGGAGATCCCAGTGATAATATTCCCGGGGTCAAGGGAATCGGGGAAAAGACGGCCAAAGAATTGATCAAACGCTTTGGTAGTTTAGAGGAGATATATAAAGAGGTGGACGGAAATCCGGAAACTGAAAAAATAAAACCCAGAATAGTCGGTCTTTTAAAGAAACATAAATCAGACGCCTATCTTTCCAAGGAATTGGTTACTATAAGAAAGGACCTTGATATTGATCTTGATTTGGAAAAAGCAAATTTAAAAAACCTTGACCAAGAAGAGTTGCTGGATATTTTTAGTAAGTTGGAGTTTAAGTCTTTGTTGCCCAGGGTTAAGGATTTGGATCTTTCCAAAGATCACTATCAGGATAAATTTGTTCGTAATCAAAAAGAGTTTGAATATATTTTGGTGGATTCAGAAGAAGAATTTGAGGAATTTTTTAAACAAGTAAGCAAACAAAAACAATTTTGTTTTGATGTGGAAACCACCTCAGCCTCACCCTTGCTTTGTGATCTTTTGGGAATAAGTTTTTCTTGGCAGGAAGGCAAGGCCTTTTATTTGAATTTCAAGGATAAGAAGGTCAGTCTGGACAATGCTTCCGGATCTGAACAAAAAGATCTTTTTAGTTACAATAGTTGTTTAGAAGAACCTTCGGCTCTGCATCCCTGGTTGGAGAGGTTAAGGTCTGTTTTTGAGGACGAAAAAATAAAAAAGACTGGTCATAATATTAAGTTCGATATCAGAGTTGTGGAAAGGGCCGGGTTTAGGGTCAGAGGTGTTTATTTCGATACCATGATAGCTTCCTATCTTTTAAATCCTGGATCCAGGCAGCACAATTTGGACAACCTGGTTTTTACGGAGTTGGGCTTTGAAAAGATAAGCAAAGAAGATCTTTTGGGAAAAGGAAGAGAAAAGGTCGGTTTTAAGGATTTGGATAAAAACAAGTTGTGTTATTATTCTTGTGAGGATGCTGATTTCACCCAAAGATTGGTGCCTATTTTGGAAAAAGAATTAAAAAAACAAAAATTATTTAAATTGTTTCAAGATCTGGAAATGCCCTTGGTGGTTGTTTTGGCCCAAATGGAGAATTACGGGGTAGGCCTGAATCCCGCTGCCTTAAAAAAACTATCGGAAAAGGTCAATAAAAAGATAAGAAAACTAGAGAAAGATATTTGGGATCTGGCTGGCTCCCAGTTCAATATCAACTCTCCCCAACAATTAAAAGAAATTCTTTTCAAGAAGCTTGATATTTCCACTGATAATATTTCTAAGACCAAGACCGGTTTTTCCACCGCTGCTTCAGAATTGGACAAGTTAAAACAGGATTATGAGATAATTCCCCTGATCCAGGAACACAGAGAATATTCCAAGTTGTTGAACACCTATATTGATGCCCTGCCCAAACTTATAAACCCTAACACCGACCGTATCCATACCAGTTTTAACCAAACTTCGACCGCTACTGGTAGATTGAGTTCCACTGACCCTAATCTTCAGAACATGCCGGTTAGAACCGAGTTGGGTCGAGGTATCAGAAGAGCTTTTGTAGCTGAAAAAGGTTTTAAATTTTTGAGCTTGGATTATTCTCAGATAGAATTACGCCTGGCTGCTCATATGTCAGGGGATGAAAAAATGATTCAAGCCTTCCAGTCCGGTCAGGATATTCATCTGGCCACTGCGGCCGAGATAAACGGAGTATCTTTTGACGAAGTGAGTAAGGAAATGAGACGAGAGGCTAAAGCCATCAATTTCGGCATTCTTTACGGACAGGGTGCTTATGGGTTGTCCCAAACAGCTGACATTCCCTATAACAGGGCCAAGGAATTTATTGATACTTATTTTAATATTTATAAAGGAGTTAAAAAATTTATAGACGATCAAATAGAAAAAGCCCAAAACGAGGGCTTTGTGGAAACTCTTTGGGGGAGGCGCAGAAGTGTTCCGGAAATAAACTCTCAAGTGCCCCAGGTTAGAAAAGGTGCTGAAAGAATAGTCATCAATACTCCTCTTCAAGGAAGTAGCGCTGATATGATAAAATTGGCCATGATAAACATTCATCGGTTTTTGGATCAAAAATATAAACAAAAGGCCAGGATGTTGGTTCAAGTTCATGACGAACTCTTGTTTGAAATAAGAGAGGACCTGATCGAGGAGCTAAGAAGCGAGCTTGAAAAGATAATGAAGGAAATAATTGATTTAAAGGTTCCTGTTGTGGTAAATAGCGAGATCGGAGACAATTGGGGTGACCTTGAAGCAATAGATGGCTCATAAATATACTTATGAAAAAGATCAAACAACAATTCAACAACAAAAAGATAGTTTTTTTGGGTTTGGGAATAGAGAATTTTTCTTTATTGAAATTTTTATTGTCAAAAGATATCAATAATTCAGATATAACTGTGGCTGACCCCTCTGAATCAGAGCAGGTGGTTTCAAGATATGCTTTGATTCGGGATTTGGCTCAAAAAAAAGGTTTTAAAAACCTTAAACTAAGAAAAGGCCATGATTATGATCAGGATTTGGAAGAATTTGACATCGTTCTAAGATCTCCGGGTTACCCTTTGTTCTCTAGATATTTAAAAAAAGCTAAGACCAAGGGGGTGGAGATATCCAGTCCTATGAAGGTCTTTTTTGAATCCTGTCCTACCAAGAATATAATCGGAGTCACCGGAACCAAGGGCAAGGGAACCACTTCTTCTTTGATCCATCAAATACTTAAGCGATCCGGTAAGAGAGCATTTTTGGGGGGCAACATCGGAGTGGCCCCGTTTGATTTTTTTGATCAATTGACCAAAAATTCCTGGGTGGTTTTAGAGCTTTCCAGTTTTCAGTTGGAGGATATGACCATGAGCCCCAAGATAGGAGTGATAACCAATCTGTACAAGGAACACTTAAAAGCGGTCGATCCGCAAAACCCCAATTACCATAAAAAATTAAAAGATTATTGGGAGGCCAAATTGAATATTCTTAAATATCAAAAAAGTGGTGACAAAGCTATTGTCAATGATAGGTTCAAACTGTTTGTTTCCAGCTACTCTATTCCTTCCAAACTTTTGTTTTTCTCCAAGTCTGATCTTGAGACCAAGATGTTTGGTGAACATAATCAGGAGAATATAGGGGCGGCTGAAAGAGTGGCTAGGGCCATAAACATAAAAAGGAGCGTGATCGAGAGCGCAGTTTTTGATTTTAGGGGATTGGAACACAGACTGGAATTGGTCAAGAAAGACAAACAAGGGATCAAATATTTCAATGATAGCTTTGCCACCACCCCGGATGCCACTATAACCGCCCTAAGATCCTTTGAGAATCCGATAGTACTCTTGGCCGGGGGCGCGGACAAAGGGTCTGATTTCAAGAAATTGGCTCGAGAGATCAAAAAAAGATGCAGATCAGTGATCCTTTTAAAAGGAGGGGCCAGCCCCAGAATAAAAAAAGAAATACAAAAATTATCTTTTCCTGATTCTAATATATTGGAGGCCGGAAGCATGAAAGAGGCGGTTAAAAAGGCCAAAAAAGAGAGCCAATATATGGATGTTGTTCTTCTGTCCACCGCTTGTGCTAGCTTTGGCTTGTTTAAAAACTACAAACAACGAGGGGAGTTGTTCAAAAAGGAAGTAGAATAGTAAAAATTTATTTAACTTTGGCTAAAACTTGCTATATTGACAAGTTTTTTTGTTTTGTGGTATATTTGGATTTATCCTTATTTTGCATTAAAACAGAAAAATAAAATAAAACCCGATCAAGAACAACAGGAGGAGGGGGTTATGGCAAAAACAGCGCTTGTAGAAAGAGAAAAAAGAACAAACAATGTTAACAAAAGAACCAGAAGCATAGAGGTCGTTTTGAACGGCTCTGCCAGGGCCAGAACTTATCTGGTTTTTTACAAAATACTTTATTACAAGGAGATGATTTGCCAAAGATGCAAAGGAAGGAGGGTAGTTCCTTATATAGAGATAATTCAGGTCAACAAAAGGGGCAAAAAGATTAGCCCCAAAAATCCCAGCACCCAATTAGCCTCTAAAGAGGCTATAAGAAGACTTGCGATTTGTGGATCTTGCCAAGCAAGGTTTTAAAAAAACAAGACCAACCCCGAGGGTTGGTCTTTTATTTTATTATTGTTCCTTTGAAAGTTTTTTGATCTAAGATATTTTTTAAATTAGACAAGTCCTGTCCGTTTGTAATAATAACTTTTAATCCCAACTGCTCTCCTTTTTTGGAGGCAATGGGATCAAAGGGCGCGTTTAGTCCAGGCTTCCATTTGTCCCCTACTATTTTTCTAAAATCAACCCAGTCTATATCTTTGATCTTTTGAGCGTTGTTGCTTTTTTCTGGGTCTTTGGTGTAGGCATAATCAATATTACTGAGATTGATTATGGTGTCTATTTCATATTCCTGGGCTATCATGGTGGCCACATAGTCAGTGGACCAACCCGGTTTCCAGCCTCCGGCTACCACTACTTTTTCTTGGCTGGGCATATGAATGGTGGGATTTTTGATTATTTCGGGATGAGCTATGTCTCTAAAAATGGTCCTTATTAAATGGGCGTTCAGACGACTGGAGTGGATACCTAGCCAGTCCAGATCTTCGGCCTCTATTTTTATTATTTTTTTGGCGGCCTCATTGTATTTACGACAAGTGGCTCCCCCTCCGGCAACTATATAGAATTTTTTACCTTTTTTGTTTTGGTCTAGGATCAGCTTTCTGAATTTTTTTAAAAACTTCCAATCAATACCCCGGGGCGGTACGATCAAGGAGCCACCCAAGGAAATAACATAACTTTTTTCCTTGTTCATTTTTGAATTTTTATTTTTAGTCCTTTTTAATCTTACTAAAAATAAATGAATAAGTAAAATTTATCTTTATAACTCAAGTTTTGCTATAATTATACCTACGGGATTTATGTATTTAACAATAATGTATGAAAATAGGAAAAATCATTTTAAGCTTGATAATTGTTTTCTTTTTTTTCTCCACACCCGCCTTTGCTCTTGATACCTCTATTGAGGAAGGTGATTCTTTTTTCAGGGCCGAAGTTTTAGAGGTTCTGGAAGAAAGGAAAGTGGAATTTTCTGAAGGGGAAGAGAGGCTTCAGCAAAATTTAAAACTTCTAGGCCTAGAAGGTGATTATGCCGGAGAGGAGGTCGTTTTTGAAGGTATTGCCGATTTTGAGTTATTGGATGACCGTGTTTATGGAGTGGGTGATAAAGTCTTGGTAGTGGCCACCCGGGACGCCCAAGGTGGGGAGCATTTTTATATAACAGATTACGTAAGAACCAACTATTTATGGCTTTTGGGCGGAATCTTTGTTTTGGTTATTTTATTTACCGCTAAGTGGAAAGGGTTGAGGTCTCTTATATCTCTGGGAATAAGTTTGGCCATTGTTGTCGGTTTTATAGTTCCTAAAATAGTGTCCGGGAGCAATCCTGTAATAGTTACTCTGCTAGGCTCTTTTGCTGCTCTGTTGATTATAGTTTATGTCACCGAGGGTTGGAAGCCCAGGTCTCACCTGGCTGTTAGCAGTATTTTCTTGAGTTTATTGTTGACTTTGTTTTTGTCTTGGAGCTTTATTAAGTTGGCTTATTTAACTGGGATCACCGGAGAAGAAACCGATCTTATTTTAGGAGGACTGGCCACGGATATGAATTTTCAAGGTCTTTTATTGGCCGGAATAGTTATCGGAAGTTTGGGGTTCTTGGGAGACATGGTTATTTCTCAGGTGGCCACCACTGAAGAGATCCATAGCACCAACAATTATTTGACCAAGTCAAAGCTTTTCAAGAAAGCTTATCGAGTCGGAGCTTCTCATATCTCTTCCATGGTTAATACTTTATTCTTGGCCTATGCCGGTGCTTCTCTGCCTCTTCTGATAATCTTTTCCAACCCTCAAAGTCCTTTTGGATCATGGATCCACATAATCAACACCGAAGCTATTGCCACTGAAATTGTTAGGACTTTATGTGGTAGCATAGGTCTGGTCTTGGCAGTTCCTTTAGCTACTGGTTTGGCGGTATGGTATTATAAAAGATAGATAAATATTAAGAAATAATTATGCTTAGTTTTCCTAAAAATTTTTTATGGGGAGTGTCTACTTCTGCTTATCAAATAGAAGGAGGTGTTGTAAATGATTGGAGCAGATGGGAAAAAAGTGATCAAAGAATTAAGGATTTAAAAGATCAAAAAAAAGAAACCAGGGAATACATCTGTGATAAAGCTTGTGACTCCTATAATCTTTGGAAAAAGGATGTTGAATTGGTGGAAAAGTTGAATTGTAACAGTTATCGTTTTGGAGTAGAGTGGGCTAGAGTGGAGCCGATTCGTGGCAAGTGGCAAGAAAAAGAGATCCGTCATTATAGAGACATTTTAAAGGAATTAAAAAAAAGAAACATTACCACTGTGCTTACTTTGTGGCACTGGACCAATCCTTTGTGGTTGGAGGAGCTCGGGGGTTGGCAGTCCGGTGAAGTAGTGGAATATTTCTCCAGGTATACCAAAAAAATGGTTGAAGAGTTGGGTGATCTGGTTGATTATTGGGTTACTCTTAATGAGCCTATGGTTCATGTTGTTAATGGATATTTGGTTGCCAAGTTCCCGCCAAACAAAAAGAGTCCTATAAAGGCTAACAAAACCTTTAAAAATTTAGTCAGGGCCCATAAGGAAAGTTATAAAATAATTCATGAAAGATATCCTAAAGCTCAGGTAAGTATAACCAAATTGACTAATGATTTTGAGCCGGCCCGAAAATGGTGTCCCCTAGAAAAAATGATCGCCGGAACGGCTCATTATTTTTGGAACGATCGTTTCATGAGGAGTGTTAAGGATCATTTAGACTATATCGGCTTGGATTATTATTTTCACAACCGGATAATCTGGCGTCCGCCCTTTAAAAAGAATAAGAATGAAAAGGTTACAGATATGGGATGGGAAATATATCCTCAAGGGATCTATAATGTCTTGAAGTATTTGTCCAAGTATAAAAAACCGGTGATCATTCTTGAGAACGGTCTGGCTGACACCAAGGATAGGTATCGTGAAGATTTCATAAAGGATCATTTGAGATATGTTCACAAAGCCATTCAAGAAGGAGTGGATGTTAGGGGTTATTTTCATTGGTCCCTGCTGGATAATTTTGAATGGGCCGAGGGTTTTTGGCCTAAATTTGGTCTGTATGAGGTCGATAGAAAGACTATGGAAAGAAGAATGCGGCCCAGTGCTAAGGTTTATTCCCAAATCTGTAAGAAAAATAAGTTGTGAAGGTTTTTTAAAATTTTTGATACGTGCTAAAATAGATATATATCATTATTCTTCAAATTTTTGATTCATGTGGCTGTTTTTAGCTTTGCTTTCCTATCTTATCACCGCCGGGGTGGACACGGCTGATAAATTTTTGCTTTCTAAAAAATTCCATTCTTCCATAACTTATGCTTTTTTTGTGGGAATTTGGAGTATTTTTAATTTTGTTATTTTAATCTTGGATCCTTGGGTGCCGAATTTGCAACAATTGGCCGTGGGCCTGTCAGCCGGCTTCTTGTTTCTGGTCACTTTGGTCTTTTGGTATAAGGCGCTTCATCAAAGTGAGGCTACCCGAGTAGTCCCCATAGCCGGGGCATTAATCCCCATTTTCACTTTTATTCTCTCTTATGTTTT
>CAZNAQ010000007.1:0-11561 GCA_964571265.1 uncultured Gammaproteobacteria bacterium
ATCTTCATACCTATCTGTTAAATACAAAAAATTATCCTGATCTGTCAGAATTAGATTTATCAACTCTTCATCAGTTTTGCCCTCATGGCTTTTCTCCCGAGATTCTTCCATTAAAATGTTTGAGTTCCTTTATAATAAAAATCAGGCCCTTCTTTTAATACGCAAAAGGGAATCAAAATTATTCAATTTTTGAGTCTCTGATTATCTGGCTGTCCAGCCGCCGTCAATATGCAAAACTTCTCCGGTAACATATTTGGCCTCATCTGAGGCTAGATAAACAACCCCTTTGGCAATATCCTCTACTTCGCCCACATGACCCAAAGGCGTGTTGTTTTTGACCATCTTTCCGAACTTACTGTCCTTTAAAACATCCTCTGTCATAGCAGTTTTTATAAAAGCCGGGGCAACGGAATTGACCCTTATTTTTAAGGGAGCCAAGTCCAGGGAACTGGCCCTGGTAAGTTGTTCCGCTCCTCCTTTGGCTGAGCAGTAAGAAACAGCACCGGCCAAACCGACACTTCCCAAAATGGAACTCATATTTATTATAGACCCTTTTATTTTCTTGTCCCTCATAGCTCTGGCAGCCTCTCTGGTGCCATAAAAAACACCATTAAGATTGATGCCGATCACCTTGTCCCAACTCTTGTCATTCTCGTCCAGGATATTCTTTAAAGAACCGATCCCGGCATTGTTAACCATAATATCAAGTCTATCCCACTTAGATAAGGCTCTGTCCACCAATCTTTTCACCTGATTGGATTTGGAAACATCGCATTTCACAAAAACCGCCTCATCTTTGTATTGCTCGGGGATAATATCCTTTTCCTTGCCTTGAATATCAGAAAAAATAACCTTAGCTCCTTCTTGAAGAAATTGCCTGCCAATTTCTTTGCCGATACCGGAAGCAGCTCCGGTAACGATAGCCACTTTGTTTTTTAATCTCATAAAAAATATTTAATTTAATTCTTAAAGATCTTTCTGTTCCTTTCCAGTTCCTCTTTTTTGTCAACTACAAGCCCTCCCAGGAAGGCCAAAAAACCCAAGGCAAAAGGAGATAGAATAAAATACTCTTCACCTGAGATCCAAAATCCCAGAATACCCACAAATCCTCCGATAACTAAACCCCAAAAAGTGCTTTTTTCGGTTCTGGGATGTTGTTTTCCTTTTTTTTCTGCTTGTTCCTTCATGAAAAAAATTTAAAACGCTTGTATAAAAGACTGAGTAGCGATAATAAAACCGTTTACATGAGCCACTCCCATGCCTGCTTGATTAAAATCCTCATCCAAAATATTCCTCCGGTGCGGGGGGCTGTTCATCCAGCCCTGGACTATTCTGGAATTGACCTCCTCTTCTTCTATATCTTCAGTATAAGCTATCTCCACATCAGACATATCTTGATAGAGCTCCTCTCTTTTATCCACCTCTTGTCTGATTATAGTCTCTTTTTCCTCTTCTGTCTGAGCAGTTTCAAGTTTTTGTCTGAACTCGTCATCTAAATTTCTTCTTTTGGTTTCGCATTCTTCAAAGAAATCACTTACCTCCTGATTATTGGAGTATGTAACATGGACTATAGTAGAAACCAAGGCTATATTCTCGGCCGCTTTATAGAAATTATCCACACCTTGATTTTTTAAACGATCACCGTTGTAAAAACCAAAACTCAGGCCCTCATGGTGGATCATGGGAAGATCACAAGGATTTTCATCTCCAGTGACCCTTGTATTTCTCTCAGCCAATTCCTGGGAATGTTTTCTGGCCACCTCAGCCACTTCATAATTCCACTCCACTTGATTCAAACCCTTCTGAGATCTTTCTTGGTTGACCAGTTCATGGAGTCTTTTTTCGGTTTTTAAAAACTGAGGGTCTGTTGGCTCTTCACCTTCGATATCTGTCGGACTTTCTTGTTGCTCCTCATCTTCTTTCCGGACAATCGTTTCTGATTCCTCTCCAGCGATCGGTATTTGATCCAAAACTTGATTCTTTACACCAAGGCCCAGATTTCTCATTACTTCAAAAGCATCGTAAGGCCGACCTAAAAAATATCTTTTACCATTATCCGGACTTACATACCAGGCCTCTCCCCTGCCTTGCACTTGAAGAAAGATCTTTCCTTTGTGTCTCTCCGCAAAATCCCGGTCAATCGGCAATCTGCCGGTCTTTGTTAAAGGGTCGTAATTATTCTCTATTTCCACTTTATCAGAATAACCATTACCACTGGTATCCGGATTGTGAGGATCGGTTCCTATGGCTATTTCAAAATCATCAGGCAAGCCGTCACCATCTGAATCCTTGCCTGACAAAAGTTCTGTGGCCAAAGGGATCTTAGCCAAATCCTCATCTGTGGCTCCCACCCCCTGATTGCGCATTATTTCAAAAGCATCATTAGGGCGACCCAAAAAATACCTTTTCTCCTCAAAAGGATCCACATACCAGGCCTCTCCCGCAGACTCCACTTGAAGAAGTATCTTTCCAGAAAGATTCGAGGCTACCGGAGAAGCGTCAGCAGAGACAAGGGGTATGACAAGTAAAAAGATGAATATTAACAAACTTAAAACTCTTTTCATGTTTTTATTATAACATAAAAAGAGTAAGTCTAAAAATCATTCATGATCACTGGAACGATCCTTCCTATAATATCTTCATTCCACTCCAAACCCTTCTTTTTTATCTGTTCCGGACCAAAGGAAACTTCAAAATAATATTCAGTCCTTCCTTTGGCCATACGTCCATCGATCTTTTCCACCACCGGATGAACGACCTGACCACCAAAAGACTCTCTAAAATCTTTCTTTGATCTCTTTGCCAGTTTTTTTAAAGATAAGGATCTTTCCTTGACCTCTTGTTCACTTACCTTTCCTTGAAACTTCGAGGCCGGAGTTTTTTGGTGCGGAGAAAAAGGGAATACATGAAGGTCAGAGAATTCGATTCTTTTTACAAGGTCCAGGGTTTCCAGAAACTCCTTTTCACCCTCACCCGGAAAACCGACCATAACATCTGTGGATATGGCCATATCAGGAATCTGATGACGAATATTATTGATCTTTTTTTTAAAAAGATAAGGGGTGTAAGGCCTATTCATGTCTTTTAAGATCTTTTTTGAACCTGATTGAAGAGGGATATGCAAATGAGGACACAGTTTCTCATTTTCCTTGATTAAACGGATCAGGTCCTGGCTGACCTCATTGACCTCAATAGAGCTCAGACGGATCCGTCCCAGACCCTTTATTAAAAGTAATTCCTTGAGCAAGCCACAAAGATCTGATCTTCCTTTTTCAGAACCGTAAAGACCTAGATGAATACCAGTCAAAACAATCTCTTGAAAACCCTTGGATATAGCCTTCTGAACCTCTATTTTGATATCCTTGAAAGACCGACTTTTTACAGGTCCTCTGGTGTAAGGAATGATACAATAAGAACAAAATTGCTGACAACCGTCTTGTATCTTTACAAAGTATCTGGTCCTGTTCTCTGAAATCAAAGTGACCTCTTTATCCACCCCCCGATCATCATTGATGTTCATTTTCTTTAATATTTCTTCAGACAGATCCTTGATCTCCCCTGTTCCCCAAACAAGATCCGGCCCCAGAGCCTCCACCTCTTTGGGATAGGCTTTGGGCCAACACCCCAAGACCACCAGGATCGCCCCTGGATTTTCCCTTCTGGCCCTATTTATGATCCGCCTATCTTTTTTAACGGCATTCCTGGTAACACTGCAAGTATTTACTACCACCAAGTCATTGTCTTTTTCAACTTCCCTAAAACCTTTGTTCAACAGGATTCTTTTCAAATATCTAGAGTCGTATTGGTTGACCTTGCAACCAAGAGTATAAATTTTAAAACTTTTTAACATATTAAAAAAATAGCAAAAATGACTAAAAAAATAAAACCCCTGTCACAGAAACAAGGGTTTTTGAGCCACCCGTGGGAGTCGAACCCACGACCTACTGTTTACAAGACAGTCGCTCTGACCAGCTGAGCTAGGGTGGCTGATCAAGGTGCGCCGTGTAGGATTCGAACCTACGACCTTCTGCTTAAAAGGCAGTTGCTCTACCAACTGAGCTAACGGCGCTTTATAAATAAATAAACCTGCTTGCCAAAAACTCCCAAGCAGATTTCATTCTTTAGAATAACAAAAATATTTGTTTTTGACAAGGGCAAACAAATATATGCACTATAATAAAAAAGATTATTTTGACAACCGAATTACTTAAGGTACTCCTCTATTCTCAGATAAGGGGCCATAACTTGCATCTTTTTTACTATTTCCTCTTTCTCTTGCTTTTTAGAGGTCTTTTTGTATTTCTCTTTCAGGTCCTTTAGTTTTTCTTGCTTTTTTTTCTTTATTCTGATCTTGGACCTCCTGGAATTTGAATTGATCTTGCCCATATTTTTTATTTTATTAATAATTTATTCACCTTTTATTACAGCCAAGGGTTTTAATCTGGCCACCTTGCGCGACAATCCGGCCTTATCCACTATATTTATCACTTCATTGATGTCCTTGTAAGCACCTGGAGCTTCTTCAGCTACCCCTCTTTTGGAATCGGATATTATTTTTATACCCTGTTTTTTCAATTTAACAACCTCCTCTTCTCCCCTGAAATTTCTTTTGGCCTGATTTCTGGACATTATCCTGCCTGATCCATGAGAGGTAGAATAAAGCGATTGCGCCCCACTCTCTTGACCTGCCAAAATATAGGAAAAAGTTCCCATGGAACCAGGAATCAAAACCGGCTGACCGACTCTTTGATACTGCTCAGGGATCTCCTGGTGTCCGGGAGGAAAAGCCCTGGTGGCTCCCTTGCGGTGAATCAACAATTCTTCTTTTTTGCCTTCTATGTCATGAACCTCTTTTTTGATTATATTGTGGGCTACGTCATAAACAGGTGACAGAAAAGAATCCTTACGACCCAAGGCCTTGGACCAGGCCTGTCTGACAAAATAACTTATCATCTGCCTGTTGGCCCAAGCATAATTGGCTGCCGCGGCCATGGCAGAAAAATATTTTTGACCTTCATTAGAACTGAAGGGTGCACAAACAAATTCTCTACCAGGGATTCTTATTCCGTGTCTTTTTTGAGCCGGAACTAAGAGTCTTAAATAATCAGAGCACACTTGATGACCCAAACCGCGACTCCCGCAATGGATCATCACGGTCACTTGATCCTCTTTTAATCCGAAAACAGAGGCGGTTTCCTGATCAAAAATTTTATCCACCTTCTGGATCTCCAAAAAATGATTGCCTGAACCCAAGGTGCCCACTTGATCCCGACCTCTTTTCTTGGCTTGCTTTGAAACCGCTTCAGGGTCTGCCCATTCAAGACGCCCCTCATTCTCGCATTTGCTAAGATCATCACTTGTCCCAAAACCGGAACTTACCACATAAGAAGCGCCTTTGGCCAGGATATGATCAATCTCTGTGGCTGTGAATTGCTTACCTTCCTTTCTACCCTTGCCCAGACCGGAGGGAACCTGTTCATAGATCTTTTTTATCAAAACATCCAGATAAGGGGTGAGTTCCTGATAAGTGTAATTTGAGGTCAAAAGTCTCATTCCGCAATTTATATCAAAACCACAAGCACCCGGAGACACTACTCCCCCGTCCACTCGAGTACCTCCGACAAAACCGATAGGAACGCTATACCCCTGATGACAATCAGGCATGGCAATAGCGTAAGTGGCTATTCCCGGTAACATGGCCCCTCTTACAAGTTGTTCCGCAGAATCATCCCGGAGTATATCCTCCAACATGGTCTCAGAGGCATAAATGCGGGCCGGAACCAACATACGTCGGTCCATTTCCTCGGGTATCTCCCAAAGAAACTCATTTATTTGTCTAAGATCCTTTTTTTTCATTGCTTTTATGTTAAGCAAAGTTGAGCTGCCAAATAGTCAAAGTCAAATAACTGGCAAAACCTACCCAAGCGGCATAAGGAAACAACAGCAAGGAAGCTGTCTTAGAAACAGGCCATAATAATATGATCAAAGCCACGGTAGACAAACACAAAAGGATAGCCTCGAAAAAAGCCACCAGAATGAGATTAAGATCAAAAAATATGTAACTCCAAAGAATGTTTAAAAAACCATTGACCAAAAATATCAAGACAATTATTCCAAAAGTGGAGGTCTTTCTGGAGGTATTCCAAAATATTAAGGCCGATATCGCGGTCAGGACAAAAATAACGGTCCAGACCAAGCCTATAACCTCTCCTGAAGGAGTCCAAGAAGGTAGTTTCAGGGTCTGATACCAATCATTGACGCCTTGGCTGGTAAAAAAACTTCCCACAACCGAAACGATTATGACCAAAAGAGGGATGATCACATAATTGGGTTTTATAACTCTTAAAAATGTCATACTCAATCAATTAAATTATTATTTCTCAGAAAATCCTCCAGAAGTATCGGTTGATAATCAAGATACTCCAGGGCAAAAAGGATTTGATAGCTGTTCTTTATGGCCACCAACTCCTTTTCGTGATATTTTTGACTAATATTATGAAAATGACCGTGTAAATTCAAATCATAATCATCTTCCCATTTTACAGGTTTATGACTGAAAAGGATCTGTCTTCTGAAGTAGGTGTCCTTGAACTGCTCGCAAACAAAGTTCCAACCGTTATTCAGATACCAGTTGTTTGATTTTCCGTCATGATTTCCTCGAACCAATATTTTGGTGAATTGAAACTTTTTGATTATCGAGTCGTGGACCTCTTGATCCTTTCCCAGGCAAATATCCCCTAGATGTATCAAAATATCGGTATCCTTCAATTTTTTAAATCCCGAAATAATCAACTCCTCGAAATTCTCCACCCTGCCACAGTCAGGAATTAAATCATAGTGGTTGAAATGAGTATCAGCTATAATCCAGATCCTTCTTTTCATAAAAATTTGGTTAATATGAAACTGGCTTTAGAATACCATTTTTAAAGATAAAGAGCAATCAAAAGAAAAACCCCCAATCTGCAATAGACCGGGGGTGGGAGGGGCGATATTTATACAAAGAGGAGGAGTTCTTTTTGTTTTTTGTCGCCCCAAATCGGGAAAGAAACGGGGCGTCGTTTGATAATAGGTTTTATTTATATGATCATTGAGAATGATCAAACTATTATCAAGGGAACTCCCCGAACTTTATGAACTTTATTTTTATACTATTTGAAAGAGCAAGTTTTATATTAATATAAATAAAAAAAACTGTCAAGTCTTTTAGCTTCAAAATTCATAAAAAAATGGAAAAATAAAAATTTTAGGACCTAGACCGGGTATTATGCACTTTTTTAAAAGAACAAACGGCGGCTTGATAAAAAAGAAAAAATTCTATAAGATAGTAAATACTTATGACAGAGAAAAACAACAATTTAGAAAGGTTACCTCCCCAAAATATAGAAGCAGAAAAATCTCTTTTAAGCTGTATTTTGATTGACAAAGATGCCATAGCCAAGGTGGTGGATATGTTGTCTGAAAATGATTTTTACCAAGATTCACACGTGGCTGTCTATCAGACTATGAGAGAACTATACAGCAAAAGCCAAGCCATAGATATACTAACTCTTTCTAACAGACTGGAAGAAAAAAATTCTCTGGAAAAAATCGGAGGCAGAAGTTATTTGGCCCACCTATCCACCTTTGTGGCCACCGCTTCAAATATAGAGCACTATGCCAAGATAATACAACACAAAGCAACCTTGCGTCGCCTGCAAAGAGTGGCCGGAGAGATATCGGAAATAAGTTACAATGAAGAAAAAGATGTTGAAGAGATACTTGATCAGACAGAACAAAAGATACTCCAAATCTCTCAAAAACACTCCAAAAATGCCTTTGTATCCATCAACAACCTCTTAACTGAAGCTTTTGACAGAATCGACGAATTACATAAACACGGAGGGAAGCTCCGAGGCCTGACCACAGGATTCAGTGATCTGGACGGAATATTAGGAGGCTTTCAAAAATCAGATCTGATCATTATGGCGGCTCGCCCCAGTGTGGGTAAGACTTCTTTTGCCTTGGATGTGGCCAGGCAAGTGGCCATAAAATCAAAAAAGGGGGTGGGAGTTTTCTCCTTGGAAATGAGCAAAGAGCAATTAGTGGATAGAATGCTTTGCGCCCAAGCAAACATCAGCCTTTGGAAAATGAGGACCGGAAAACTCTCAGACAGAGAAGAAGATGATGATTTTTCCAAGATCGGGGAAGGTATGGGTCAGTTATCAGAAGCTCCGATATATATAGATGATTCGGCCACCTCCTCTATTATGGATATTAGAGCCAAGGCCAGGAGGTTACAGATCGAAAAAGACCTGGGGCTCTTGATAATAGACTATCTACAACTAATGGAGGGCAGGGGTAAATATTCTGACAACAGAGTTCAGGAGGTAGCGGAAATAAGTAGGGGCTTAAAGGGTATAGCCAGAGAGTTGAATATTCCGGTCATTGCCCTGTCACAGCTCTCTAGGGCTGTGGAACAAAGCAAGCCGGCCATTCCTAAATTGGCTCACCTAAGAGAATCTGGGTCTATTGAACAAGATGCTGATGTGGTTATGTTTATCTACAGAAAAGCGGCTGACCGGAACTACAACCCGGATGAATTGCCTGAAGAAGAAAAGAATTGGGCTGAAGTCTATGTAGCCAAACACAGAAACGGACCCACCGGAAAAGTGGACCTTATCTTTGACTCAGAGACGGTTGGTTTTAAAAACATGGACAAACTACACCTGGAAGAACCACCGGATTTTTAAAAAAATTAAAAAATAATCATTAAAGATCATAAACATGTTATTTGTCTAGCTAAGACACATGTTATATGGCAATAATTTTATGTTCAACAAAATGAAGCAATTCAAGGAGATGAGATCTCAAGCTAAGACCATGCAAGAAAAATTAGCTCAAGAAACGGTTACGGTTGAAAAATCAGGCATTAAAGTGGTAATGGATGGAAATATGAAAGTGACCTCTGTGGCCATAAACCCGGAAATGGATCATAAGGCCATAGAAAAAACCATGACCGACAACATTAACGAAGCCATTAAGAAGACTCAAAAACTAATGGCCCAAAAGATGCAAGAAATGGGAGGTCTTCCTGGAATGTAAAAAATAAAAGATGGTCTTTCCTCCTTCTATACAAAACTTAATAAAACAATTCTCTAAACTTCCCAGTGTCGGACCCAAGACAGCTGAGAGGTATGTTTTTTATTTATTAAAACAGAATCAATCAAACTTGGACGAATTCTCAACCTGTCTAAAAGACCTGAAAAAGGATATTTCTTTGTGTCAGGTATGCGGGGCCATTTCTGATCAAAAGACCTGCTCTACCTGTTCCGATCCCCATAGAAATCAAACCCAAGTATGCGTGGTCAGCACCACTCAGGACATGATAAGCCTTGAAAATACCAATAAATATAGAGGTAAATACCATATCCTGGGCGGTAATATAGACACAGTGGAAGGTGTAAAACCGGAACAACTGAATATAAAAAGTCTTTTAAATAGAATCAGGCAAGAACAAATACAAGAAGTGATATTGGCCCTTGACTCCACCCTGGAGGGCGACACCACGGCCAAATACCTGGTCTCACAAATAAAACCCTTGAAAATAAAAACAACCCGCCTGGCTCGCGGACTGCCCATGGGTTCGGACCTAGAGTACGCTGACTCCATGACCCTGATAAACGCCTTGGAAAACAGAAACGAGATAGATTCTTAAATAAAAAAAATTCCGACCACAAGTGGTCGGAATTTTTTATTTGGTCTTTATGGAAGAGATTTCTATCTTGGTGTAATCCTGTCTGTGACCCACCTTTTTTCTCTGTCTGATCTTGTTTTTGAACTTGGCAAAGACTCTTTTGTCTCCCTTGCCATGCTCAACCACCTTGCCTTCGGTTCTTTCTCCCAGGGAGGGTTTTCCCAGATCCAAATTCTCCCCGTCTTCACTGGCTATCATTAAAGTGTCGAATTTAACTTTTTCTCCTTCTTTCTTGTCCAGTTTTTCAACTCTTAGAGTTTGGCCCTCTGAGACCTTGTATTGCTTTCCCCCGGTCTTTATTACCGCGATCATCTTATTACTCATATAAAACTAAATTAATTAATGATGAATAAAAAAATTCGGACTATTCCGAAAAATTTAAGGACATATTTAATTATACTTAAATTTTTCAATATGTCAATATCAAAAAATCGCTAATTTCTGACTTGTCTGGCAATAGCCTTGACCACTGAAGTATCAGTTACCCTGGGAAGTATCTTGTTTCGGTGGGGTTTTTTTAGACATTTGGACAGGGCCAGGGCTGCCTTTATCTTTATTTCCGGGGTCACGGTCATTACTTTGGCATCCAAAAGACCCCTGAATATCCCCGGAAAGACCAGGGCGTTGTTTATCTGGTTAGGACAATCAGAATTACCTGTACCCACAACCGAAGCTTTTGTCTTCCTGGCCTTTTTAGGACATATCTCTGGGGCGGGATTAGCCATGGCAAATATTATCGGTTCAGGATTCATGGAGTCTATCATTTCTTCAGTTAATATATTTGCCTGAGAAACGCCGATGAACACATCGGTTCCGGGCAGAGCCTCTTCCAGTCTTCCCTGGATATTTCCCTTATTGGTTGTATTGATAAACTCCTGTTTGAACCTGTTCAGGTCCTTTCTGTGATTATTTATCAGACCCACACTATCCAAAAGCTTCAGATCTTTAACTCCGTAATTCAGAAGTAAACGAGCTATGGCTATTCCAGCCGCTCCGGCACCGTTAACAACCACTTTCAAATCCTTGATCCTCTTATTAGTAACCTTACAAGCATTTATTAGGGCGGCCAAAGTGGCTATAGCGGTTCCATCCTGATCATCGTGAAAGACCGGAATATCCAGTTCCTTTTCCAATGTTTCTAAAACTTCGAAGCAATTGGGGGCTGAAATATCTTCCAGGTTTATACCTGCCACACTCGGGGCTATACTTCGACAAAATTGAACCACCTCCTTAACTCCGGAAGAGCTTATACACAAAGGATAGGCATCGATCCCGGCAAACTTCTTGAACAGGACCGATTTTCCCTCCATGACCGGCATCCCGGCCTCAGGACCGATATTTCCCAATCCCAAAATAGCGCTACCGTCACTGACAATGGCCACAGTGTTAGCTCGGTTGGTCAACTTCCAAGTCTGCTTTATATCATCTTTTATAGCCTGACACACCTCAGCCACACCCGGAGTATAGGCCAAACAAAGATCGTGTCTCCTTTTTAAACTTATTTTAGGCTTTATCTCTATTTTGCCTCTTTTTTTTCTGTGAAGATCGATTGATTCTTTTTTATAGGACATATTTTAATATAATTTTAAATTCCGTAACGATCCCTTCCCAGACCCCACTTCCAAAAATACTTTAACCAACTCTTTAAATGTATCCTGGTAACCGGATTAAAAAAAATGGATCTTAAGATCTTTTCCTCAGCCGAATCTCGACGATGACCATGTACAACCTTTGTGTCATGAATATAATAGACCTGCCAGCCTGACCTCCAGGCCCTTCGACACCAATCACAATCCTCAAAGTACATAAAAAAACGGTCATCAAAAAA
>CAZNAQ010000008.1:0-9716 GCA_964571265.1 uncultured Gammaproteobacteria bacterium
GGCCTCTTTTTTGATTTGTTCTAATTTTTCCTTCATATTTAAAATTTTTATGCCTTAGCTTTTCCTGACCTCACCCCTCCTTGTATCAACAAAAAGAACTCCAGTAAAGTGATGGCTATAGCCAGGAATAATACATTGGTCCAGGAAAAAAGACCCTTGGACTGCAAGAATAACATAGCCACTATCAAAAGTGAGAACAGAAATGATTGTCTAAAAGCATTCCTGACCGAGTGGAAGGCCAATTCCTTTCTGAGTCCCACAAACCTTATCACAAAACCCAGAATAGCGAAAGCTCCGCTTAAAGCCAAAAACAAAGAAGCATAAAAAAGGGACAGGCCCACCCAGTTCGTGGTAAAGGGGTCAACAATCATGATAATATAACCAAAAACCCCCCATAAAACAAGGTCGCAGAGAAGCATTAAGGCAAGATAACTTTTTAAGGTCATAATGTTTAATTGAAAATTATTTTTTCAAATGCACAGTAGTGGTGGGAAAGGCCATGTCTATGCCCTCTTCCTCAAACCTACTGGCTATATTCAAATTTATTCTTTCCCTGGTCTCCATATACTCCACATAGGCCGGGGAGTAGATGTAAAAGGCAGTCTCAAAAACAAGGCTATAATCCCCAAATTCCTTGAAACTGGCAAACTCTACCTCTGTCTTGTTTTCTTTTTCAATACTTTCTTTAATAATAGAAGGGATAAGCTGTAACTTCTTCAAAGGAGTTCCGTAAACTACTCCCACATTAAATACTACTCTTCTGTGATCCCGGTTTCCGAAATTCCTGACATTGGAGGAGGTCAGAACGCTATTGGCCACTATCAACTCCTCTCCTTCCAGAAGCCTTATCCTAGTGGTCTTGATACCTATCTTTTCCACGGTTCCCATCTGGTCACCTATAACAATAAAATCACCTATCTTAAAGGGTTTGTCCAAAAGAATGGTCAAAGAACTGAAAAGATCACCCAAGACACTCTGTAAGGCTAAAGCAATAGCCAAACCCCCGATACCCAAACCGGCAATCAAAGAGGTGACATTGATGCCTAAGTTGGCAAGGACCATCAAAAAGGCGGATAGCCATAGAGCCAACCTGATCAGGGAACCTCCAAACCTTATAATACCTTCGCCTTCACCCTGTTTGATCTCTATCAGACGCCTGGTTCCGTAGTTGACCAGTCTTTCCAGGAAACGGATAACATAATATACCAGACCAATGAAGAATAAAAAGAATATCACCTTCTCCAACCAATCACTCAAATCCACAAAAAAATGACTTATATATACAGAGATTATCAAGTAAAAAGGCCATTTTATGGCTTGGACGGCGTCTATAAAAAGAACATCTACTTCGGTACTGGTCTTTTCAAATACCTTCTTTATTTTACCGATCCCGTAAAGATAAAAGATCTTCAGGCCGGTCCAGGTCAAGATCAGGACCACCAGGGCCAAAAGCCAGGCCTCAAGTGAGTTTCCCAAAAATTCGGTCTCTAAAATAGGATGATTCCACATAAAATGTTTTTAATTTAGTTTTAAACAAAGTAAATCTAGCTGTCCATTTCTTGTCGTTTCAATCGCAACCTCTCCAATTCTTCCTTTAGTTCTTGGTGTTTTTTCTTCTCATTTTTAACAACCGCCTCCGGAGCTTTCTGTAAGAACTCCTTGTTATCCAGTTTAACTTCTTTTTTTTGAATGTTATTTTGTAGTTCCTCAATCTCCTTGGTGATCCTTTGTTTCTCCTTTTCCTTGTCCACGGCCCCTAAAAGATAGACCTCAATTCCTTCTTCCACTATATAAATGGAGTCAGACAATCCCGGACCTTCTTTTTTGACCTCTAAATCCTTGATACCGGTCCTGAGACCCTTGATGACCTCTTTGTTAGCCTCCAAAACATCTACCTTATCTCCAGCATGGATGACCGCCTTGACCTTTTTGTCAGGTCCTACTTTATTGAGCGCTCTGGCGTTACGAATAGAACTGATAATATTTTTAGTTAATTCAAAATTGTCTCCATTTTTCTGTCCTGAACCGATTTTGTAGGCGGAAGCCTCTGGCCAATCAGCAACTATCAGATCACCTTTATTGAAGTGACTCCAGATAAGTTCTGTTACATAAGGAATATAAGGATGCCACAATTTCAAAAGATCCTTTAAAACAGAGTAAAGAACAAAACTCTTTACCTCTTGATTATTCTCAAATTTGCTAACCTCCAGATACCAGTCAGCCAAATCATGATGGGTAAAATCCCTTAATTTCTCTCCGGCAAAGGAAAAATTATAATTTTTTATACTCTCGGTAATCTCGACTATTAAGTCCTCTGTCTTTTTCCAGATCCAGAGATCAGCATCTGTGGCCCGGTTAAAAAACTCCTGTTTTGTTAAATTCTCTTCCTCATAACCCCCCAGGATGAATCGAGAAATATTCCAAAATTTATTAACAAAATTTCTGAATCCGGCCACTTTTTCCTCACTGATCTTTAGATCATGACCGGGACTGGAACCGATCACCAGGGACAAACGAGTGGAATCGGTCCCGTATTTATCCACCATATCCAAGGGATCAATAGTGTTTCCTTTGGACTTACTCATCTTCTTACCCTCTCCGTCCAAAACCAGACCGTGTAAATATACATCCTGAAAAGGAATATCCTCAACTGCATAAGTGGTCATTATTATCATTCGAGCCACCCAGAAGAACAAAATGTCATAACCTGTCTCTAAAACAGATGTTGGGTGATAATTCCTGAAATCGTCGGAATCGATCCTGATCTTGCCGTCTTCGATCTTTATCTCTTCCAGGCTATGAGCCATAGAGGCAAAAGTCCAAAGACCGGAGGAAAACCAGGTATCCAGAGTTCCCTCTTCTTGAATCCAACCTTCTTCTTGAGGGTCTTTTATTCCCACATAAATATCATCTCCTTTGTACCAGACCGGGATACTGTGTCCGAACCAGATCTGTCTGGAGATACACCAATCTCTCAGATTATCGATCCAAGAAAAATAATTCTTTTCAAATCTTTCCGGAACGATATTGATCTTATCCCTTCCCAAAACCCCTTCTTTCACTGCTAAAGAAATCATTTCTTTTATTGATCTTTCGAATTTAGGTATTTTCTTGTTCACATCTATAAACCACTGCAAACTAGGCAAGGGCTCTATGGAGTTATCGCAACGATAGCAGATCGAAAGATTGTTCTCTATCTCCTCTTCTTTTTCCAAAAGACCTTCTTGCCTCAATTTCTCCACTATTTTTTTCCTGGCCTCAAGAACCGAAAGACCGGAGAATTCACCAAAGCCGGACCGAATTCGACCATCCTCATCTATGAGCTTGATCTTTTCTAGGTCATGTTTCTCAGCCAAATCCCAATCAACCGTGGAGTGAGAAGGTGTGATGCCCAGGGCGCCGGTCCCGAACTCCATATCAATACCGGTATCGGCAACGATCTTCAATTTCAGATCCACCCCAACAAACTTGAGCCGGAATTCCTTTCCCACATAATCCTTGTATCTATCATCCTCGGGATTAACAGCTACCGCGGTATCCCCCAGCTTGGTCTCCGGTCTGGTAGTGGCGATGAAAAAGGGAAAATCCTTGTTGTACTTGAAAGTATAGAGTTTAGCTGTCTGCTCCTTGTACTCAACCTCGTCATCAGAAAGGGTGGATCGACAATGAGGACACCAGTTGACTATTCTCTCTCCTCTGTAAATAAGTCCGTCCTCATACATCAACTTAAAAACTCCTCGAACCACCTTGGTCCGGACAGAGTCCAGGGTATAGACCTCCCGACTCCAATCACAAGAACTGCCCATCTTCTTTATCTGGTTCTGGATGGTTTTGTGGGACTCTGAAGCAAACTTTTCCACTCTTTTTAAAAACTCTTCTTTGCCCAAGTCATACTTGGTCTTAGACTCTTCTTCCAAGATCTTATTCTCCACCTTGGCCTGGGTAGCGATAGCGGCATGGTCAGTCCCTGGGACCCAGAGACTTCGATAGCCGTTCATTCTGTAAAAACGGACCAGGATGTCTTGAAAGGCCAACATGGCGGCATGACCCATATGAAGAGTTCCGGTGACATTAGGAGGGGGGATCACTATGGAATAAGTCGGGGAATTCTTGTCCAAGCTCAAATTATCCGGATTGAAATAACCCGAATCTTCCCATTTTTTATAAATATCGTCTTCCTGGTCTTTAGAGTTATATGTCTTAGGTAGTTGTTTTGTCATATTATTAAGTTAACAAAAAGGTCCATTTTTGGCAAGTTTTAACAAAAAAGCAAAAGATCAACAATGACCCTGAAAATTCAAATCAAGCTCCTATAAACTCTTCTTGACACCACCGGAATATTTATATAATATTTCTAAGCATAACGACTTACAAGCTTGATCGAAAAGTAATATGAAAAACAAAGAAGCACAATTTTTTGACCAAATAAAAAAATCCTCCAATATATTAATAACCGGTCACTCTCCCTGGAACGAGGAATTCATAAGCAATGCTCTAGCCCTAAGGTTATTTTTGGAAAAACTGGGTAAAAAAGCCGAGGTGGCCATGGAAAACGGAAAAGAAAAAGGATTCCTAAAACCTTCAAAGGAGGGTTTTTCTATTTTTCCGAACTTTCAGGAGATAAAAAAGGAATTAAGTCTTTTAAAGGACTATGTGGTCTCCTTGAATATTTCGGATACTGAAATAGAAAAAATAAAATACAAGATAAACGAGAACTATCTCAACTTCTTTGTCAGTCTTTCCAAGGGACAGATATCTCAAGAGGATGTTAAAGTAAAACAAAACTCTTTCAAATATGACCTGATCATTGTTTTAAACACCCCTGACCTGGAACTTTTGGGTTCTCTTTACAAACAGAACTCAGAATTCTTCTACAACACCCCGATCATAAACATAGACAATCAGGCCTCAAACGAGGAGTTCGGTCAAATAAACATAATAGAGTTGACCCATGTTTCAGTGGCAGAAACCTTGTACTCTCTGTTCATCAATTACGGGGAATCTGGAGAGGATCTGCTCGACGGTGAAATAGCCACCTCTCTTCTGGGAAGTATTATCTACAAGACCAAGAACTTTAAAACCTTGGTCACTCCCAATGTTTTGCATGTTACCTCCCAGTTGATCTCTTGGGGAGGAAACAAAGAAAAGATCATAGACAAATTTTACAGATCCAGAAAATTGAACGTTTTAAAACTATGGGGTAGAGCCTTGAATAACCTTTCCAGTCTGAGAGGAGTGGACAATAAACTGATCTGGACCACTCTGGCAGCTAAGGATTTTAAAGAAACAGAAACCACAGAAAAAGAACTTATAGATCTGATTGATGAAATAGTCATTCACATACCCAACGTCAATGTGGTGATCGTGTTCTACGAAAAAGAAAGGGAAGACAAAAAAGTATTCGGCAATTTCATGATCTACTCTCATAAGAATATAAATCTAAAAGGGCTTCTGACAAAATACTCTCCTTTGGGAAATGAAAAGATACTTCAAGCCAGAACGTCGGCGCCATTAAATGAGATCAAAAAAGAAGTGGTGGCCTCTGTATTTGAAGAAGTAAAAAAACTGGGGTAGTAAACTTGAAACAAATCCAGCAAAGTGTTAAATTGGTTTTAGTTACAAGGGTCTGCCAGATCAATGTATCAATGTTTTTTTATTTTTAAATTTCGGGTATGTAGCTCAGCCGGTTAGAGCACCACGCTTATAACGTGGAGGTCGGTGGTTCAAGCCCACCCATACCCACTCGCAACAATATAAAGGGTCTGTAGCTCAGTTGGTTAGAGCGCTACGTTGACATCGTAGAGGTCAGCCGTTCGAGTCGGCTCAGACCCACCTTAAAAAACTTACTTCTAATTTCAGAAAGTCCACTCTAAAAAGTACAGTAGGTAATCCGGGGATCAAAACACGATGCTTTCTATTTTTATATTTTTTTAAAAAATGTTATAATTATATTACCTTTATTAAAAATAAAATAATCCCCATGCTTACTTTTAAAAAAGATCAAGAAGAAAAAATTCCTAATCCCTTGAGAGAAAAAGAAGAGGCCATCGAAGAGACTTCTGAAGAAGAGCAAGATTGGATGGACGAGGACTATGAAGAAGGCCAATTATCAGTTGATGTTTACGAAACAGACAAGGAAATAGTCATAAGATCGACCATAGCCGGGGTAAAACCGGAAGACCTGGATATATCCATCAACAACGATCTTTTAACCATTCGCGGAGAAAGAAAAGAAGAAAAAGGAATCAAGGACGAAGACTATTTATACAGAGAGTGTTACTGGGGTAGTTTTTCCAGAACCATAATCCTTCCCTCAGAAGTAGATACCCAAAAAGTTGATGCCGAACTGGAAAACGGCATACTAACCATAACCCTTAAAAAAATTGAAGAAACCGACAAAATATCTGTTAAAGTAAAGGAGTAAATTATGGAATATGCTTTTAAAATCATAAGGCAGGAAGGTCAAAAAATGATCTTAAAAAGTGAGGATGACGGGACAGAAACGATTTGGCCCGTTAACAAGATCCCTTCAGGTTTGAAAGAAGGAGATAAAGTGTTTTTTTATTTATCCCCGAAAAGATCCCAAATTGCTAAAAACATTTTAAACGAGATCCTGGAAACAGGATCAGAAGATAACTGATATATGAACATACTAAAAAAACCAATTGATGTTCATAAATGGTTACTATGGGGAGTAGCTATTTTTTTTGTATTGGCCCTGATCGGAGGCGGTCTTATTTTAGCCTGGGAAAAATATTACGAGGATAAGATATTTGATGGTGTGAGAATAGGAAATATAGACCTTGGAGGCAAGACAGTAAGTGAAGCCGAGGCCATACTTAACAACAGGATAGAAAAAATAGACGATGACGGAATAAACTTTTATTTTAATGATGACTCGGTCAATATCAGGCCGACCGTGTCCTCTCTGTCTGGGGATTTTGCTTACTCGGTTATGGAATTCCAAACCCAAAAAAGCTTGGAAGAAGTATTTAAATTCGGTAGAGACAAGGATATTTTTAGCAACCTGAATAAGAGAATTTCTGGATTATTCAAGTCCAAGCAATACACCTTCTTAGTTAATATTAAAGAGGAAGAAATAAAAAATACCTTAAAAGATAATTTTGACAAAGAAAAAACTCCGGCCCAAGACGCCTCCTTAGAGGCCGAAAGGGTTGCAGGGGAAATTGAGTTCAATATAGTACCGGAAAAATATGGAGAGAACATTGACTATAAAAAAGGTATAAAAGAGCTAGAGGATAATTTAAAAAATCTTGACTTATCAACTATTCACCTGGAATCAAGAAAGGAGAGTCCGGATATTTATAAAGAAGAGTGCGACGGAGTACCTAATATGGCCAATGATATAATCCAAAAAACACCTTTAACTCTCTTGGTGCCTCTTGAAGAAAGAACAAACATTTCCCAGGAATGGACTATTGAAGACAGTCAACTGGCATCTTGGTTACAAATAAAAAGGCGGGATGAACAGGTGGTAGTAGGTCTGGAGCATGAGAAGGTCAAACAATTCCTAGAAGAGATTGTAGCTCCCCAGATTGATGAAGAACCTAGAGAGGCCAGGTTAGAACTGGACGAAAATAAAGAAAGAGTGATAGAATTTGAACCCAGTAGTGACGGAGTTAGACTTGTTATCCAAGAAAATATTGAAAAAATAGAAGAAGAAATAATCTTTAACGAATCTGAAAAACTCGAACCAGTAAACTTAAAAATTGAAAAAGTTGAATGTCAGATCCGAGAAGATAACATTGACGACCTGGGTATAAAAGAGAGGATCGGTGTGGGTCATTCAGATTTCTCCGGATCTCCAGCCAATCGAGTTCATAACATTGAAGTAGGCTCAGAAGCTGTGACCGGAAGACTGATCGAGCCAGGCGAAGAATTTTCCTTGGTAGAGGCCTTGGGAACCATAGACGGAGAAAGTGGATACAAACCAGAACTGGTAATAAAAGGAAATCGAACCATACCTGAATATGGAGGAGGATTGTGCCAAGTTTCAACCACTCTTTTCAGAGCGGCCCTAGAGTCAGGATTAGAAATAACCGAAAGAAGAAACCATTCTTACAGAGTTTCCTACTATGAGCCGGCCGGAATGGATGCAGCCATCTACCCTCCCCATCCTGATCTAAGATTTATTAACGATACTGAAAATCATATCTTGATCCAATACAGAATAGAAGGTGACCAGCATTATTTTGAATTCTGGGGCACTGATGATGGTAGAGAAGTAGAAATAAGTGATCCGGTTATATATAATCAGGTCCAACCCGGACCAACCAGACTTATCGAAAGCCCGGACTTAGAACCAGGACAAAGAAGATGCACTGAAAGAGCTCATGTGGGTGCTGATGCCTACTTTGACTACAAGGTTACCTATAGTGACGAAGAGGTTAAGGAAAGAAGATTCCACTCTCATTATGTTCCTTGGAGAGAGGTTTGTCTGATCGGTCCTAAAAAAGAAACAGAAGAAGATCTGGACGAGCTTGAAGAAGAAGAGGTGGAAGAAATACTGGAAAACACTGAAGAGGTTGAAGAAGATCAAGTAATAGACCAAGAAGACACTGAAGATACTGAAGAATAAAAAAAAGAGGTCAGCTTGAGCGGGCAGGCAAGAAATTTTCCCCTAGGTTTTTATGAGCCTTAGCCCATAAACCCTAGCAAGAAAATCCCCATGCTTGTCGTTGCCTAACCCGCTAAAATTGACCTCTTGATAAAAAATATATTGTTAAAAAACGGTTATTTGTCTGTACCTCAAGTAAAACATTTAATCATATCATAATATCCGAATTTGTCAACCCCTGTCCGAATCACCTTATTATTTATAGCATAAAAATAATTTTGTGTCAATAGCAAAAAAATTCAGAGTATGTCTATATTAAGAATTTCCATCTTTCTATCCATTGTCCTAATCATTTTTGCTGGAGCCAATCTCTGGATGCTTCACAACACTCAATCAGAACTGGATTCAGATCCTTTAATTCAAAGGGATATCAAAGACATAAAAGCCTGGGAAGAAAAAGCAGCTGACACCTGGGACGAAGAAATACCCATAGAAATAGAGTATCCCAATAAAATAGTCTATACCACTCAGACAAACGTTGATCCCAAGGCCTTAAAAGAAGACTGCCAAGAAAGACAAGGTAGTTTTAATGAGTGTGGTTCTATTTGTCGACCTGAGGCTGAGGCTTGTTTGAGCAAATGCGCCTACACCTGCAACCTAAAAGAGATCTACAAAGACATGGACAAAAACTGGGAAGAATACCACAACAAAAAAGCAGGTCTGAAAATACTCCGAGATCTGGGATCAAAAATACAAAAATCCATCGAATCTCAACCTTGACAAGAACCACAACTGATCTATAATTAAAGACAATAAGCAAATTGAAAATCAAATTTTTCAGCTACGGAGGGGATGGCATCCCTCTTCTCGAAAAAATTTATCGAGATAAACTGAATAAAAAAGGCGCTCTTGCTAAAAATTTTAGCAAGAGAAGCTGGATGGAACCGCGGGGCTTCCCAGATGAACCTCGTTCCAGCAGTTTAACTTAACTAAAAGTTGAATTGTGGGAACGAGGTTTTATTTTACCACTTTCCGCAATCAACTTTTGAAAAACTATGTCCAGCCAAGACAAAAAAATGGAGAAACTTGTTTCTCTTTGTAAGCGAAGAGGGTTTATCTTTCCCTCTTCAGAGATCTA
>CAZNAQ010000008.1:9726-11201 GCA_964571265.1 uncultured Gammaproteobacteria bacterium
CTGGCCAACTCCTATAGCTACGGCCCCTATGGCACAGAACTAAAAAACAATATCAAACAGATATGGTGGAGAAAATTTGTCCAGAACCGACCCGATATTGTCGGAATTGACGGGCCGATACTCCTTCATCCAAAAGTCTGGGAGGCCTCAGGTCATACCTCGGGTTTCAATGATGCTTTGGTAGATTGCAAAAATTGTAAAAAAAGATTTCGAGCCGACCACTTAGTAGAAGAGGTTACCGGGGAGGACAAGGAAGGAGAATTGGAGGAAATGGCCGACCTAATAAACAAGAATGAGATAAAGTGCCCGGAATGCGGAAGCTTTGATTGGACGGATATAAAAACCTTTAATCTGATGTTTCAAACTAAAATGAATGGAATCGAGGAAGCGGTTTATCTAAGACCGGAAACTGCCGGAGCTATCTTTATCGAATTCAAAAATATTATGGACTCCATGAGAATGAAACTTCCCTTCGGTATCGCTCAAATAGGAAAGGCCTTCAGAAATGAAATAGTGGCCGGAAACTTTATCTTCCGCTTAAGAGAATTTGAGCAAATGGAGATCGAATACTTTATTCATCCTGAGTCTAAGTGGGAAAAACTATTTGAGGAATGGTTGGATCTACAAGAGGAATTCATCTTGAGTTTGGGAGTGGACAAAAAAGATATCAGAAGATATGAACACCCCAAAGAAAAATTATCACACTACTCCAGAAAAACAGTGGATATTGAATACAACTATCCTTTCGGTTTTAAAGAATTGTTCGGTTTGGCTCATAGAGGTGAATTCGATCTGAGCCAACACTCCAAACACTCCCAGGAAACCCTGGAATACTACGACCAAAATGAAGACCAAAAACTTATTCCTCATGTATTGGAACCGAGTTTCGGTTTAGATAGGTCTATTATGGCTGTTCTTTTGTCCGCTTATACAGAAGAAGACCTAGAAAAAGAAACTAGAACAGTAATGAAATTTCCTTCCCAGGTAGCACCTATAAAAGTGGCGGTCTTTCCTTTGATGAAGAATAAGCCACAACTGGTAACCAAAGCTAAGGAAATTTTTGACAAACTAAAGCAAATCTATGTGTGCGAATATGATGAGGTCGGAAGTATAGGTAAACGCTACCGTCGACAAGACGAGATCGGCACCCCTCTGTGTATTACAGTCGATTTTGATACCGTAGACAAGGATGACACAGTCACAATCAGAGATAGGGATACTATGGAACAAGAAAGAATAAAAACGAAAGATCTGGAAAAATATATATCAGAGAAATTAAAAGGATAAATTTCTTAATAGGACAGGCGCAAAACAAAAAGACTCAAAAGAGCCTCGGCCTGTCCTTGTCCGGTTTTCAGATCGTTTTCTATATCCACCAATTTATTCAAGGCTCCGGCCAATTCAGTATAACTAAATCCTCGTACTTGATTTACACCCTTTTGAACAACAAAGGGGTGTAGGTTGAGTTTCTTGGA
>CAZNAQ010000009.1:0-11095 GCA_964571265.1 uncultured Gammaproteobacteria bacterium
ACAAAAGACAGGATGAACATCAAAATCCCTCAATCTATAAATAACTACCTTTTCTTTATCATCGAATTTGCTCAACTCCAACTCACCTTTATTGTAATGCTTATTCCAATACTTGGGAGCCTCTCGGCAGGTTTTTTCAAAACCAACAAAATATTTTAAAAGAGTCTTTACCATAAAAGAATTGGTGGGTGCGGTTCGCCCCATTTCATAAAGGTCGTCCTCAACCCAATTAAAACTCTTCTTTATTATAAGCAAAAGCAAAACCCTCCATCTGAGAGGATACCACTTCATATTCTGGATCTTCTCAGGCTCGAACTCAGGTTCCAACTCTTTAAAGGCCTTAACTATATCTTCAGACTCTCCCTTACCCTCAACCTTTTCCACATACTTAAGATCTGTATGAAAGACCACTCCTCTAACTTCTCCTTTGATTTTTTTAATGTTTTGGATCTCTTTTTGGTCTAACATAGATAAAAATTAAATTTTATTTCCAAGTTATCTTAAACTGGTGAAGATCATCTCCTTTATGGAGACACTTAATTTCTTCCACTTTGACTTTGTCGGTTTCTACCATTGTCCTCATAAGTCCTTCTAAATAACCCTTTACGGTAGAGCACTCAAGATGATGAACATCAAAATCCTTTAGTTCAAGAATGATTAGTTTTTTTTCTAAGTCCAGCTCGACCAAGTTGGCCTTGCCTACAGAAAAATATTTGTTCCAATAGACAGGGGCCTTGGAAAAGAATCTTTTCAGGTCAAACATTGACTTGGGAAAAATTTTCAGGATCAGAGACACTTTGGCCCCGTGACTACCGATGCCGGAAATATCTTTCTTGGTCCAGTCCATTTCTTTATGAAGAATAACAAACAAAAGAACATGATACCATAAGGGATACCAAGAAAAAGCCTTAACATTAGCTTGACAGACACCCTTATCCTCGCAACCCAATTCTTTTAATCTTTTTGTTATCTTCTCCACCCCTTTTTGTCCTTGTTTCTTTTTAATATAGTCAAAATCATTCTTAAAGGCCACTCCCCTAATCTGTCCTTTAATCTTTTTTATTTCCTCCACCTCTTTAGAACTAAGCATAAATAAAAAATGAATAATTATTTGTGCTTATCCTATCACTTTTAAATGATTTTGACCATTGATTTTCTTCATTCTTGATGTAGAATTAGGATATGATAGGTATAGATACCGAAAACAAACTTTTTGAAAAGGGCCACCGAACAGTGGCCGGCATAGACGAAGCCGGGCGAGGGCCTTTGGCCGGACCGGTAGTGGTAGGACTGGTCTTACTTGAAAAAAACTCAAATTGGGACCCTGGAATCAAGGAAATACAAACAATTAAAGACTCTAAATTATTGAGTAATAAAAAAAGGGAGGATCTATTTGATTTCATAAAGAAAAACTTTCCTGTCGCCATAGGGATCTGCGACAATCAAACCATTGATCGTCTCAATATCAGACAAGCGGTGTTCTTGGCCATGAAAAAAGCCTTGGGACAGCTTAAAGAAAAACCGGATTTTCTACTTCTTGACGGAATTGACGAGCTCTCCAATTGTAGCTACAAGCAACAGAGTATAAAGAACGGTGATCGTTTGGTCTTTAGTATAGCGGCTGCTTCCATAGTAGCCAAAGTTAGTCGAGACAAAATCATGGAAAAACTTCATGGCCAATATCCTGACTATGGACTTGATCGTCACAAAGGATACGGAACCAAACTTCATCTGGAAAACATCAAAAAATTCGGACCTTGTCCGGTTCACAGAAAAACCTTCAAGCCCATATCTGAATATTTTTCCAAGTGATATTTGACTTGCTGGATAAAATAAGATAGTATTAAGTAAAAATAGCTGATAACAAGGCTTGAAAAAGCCTTTTTTAATACATAAACTATGAATGTTACCGAACTCGCCAGAAAATTAAAGGTCACTCCTCAAGAACTGCGGGAAAAACTACCTCGTATGGGCTTTGATATTGGTCAAAAAGCTATAAAAATAGACAACAAACTGGCTCAAAGAATAATAAAAGAATGGCCCAGGCTGAACAGGCAATTAGAAGAGGAGGATAGACAAAAAAAACAAGAAGAAGCCGAAGTAGCCGAACTTAAGCAGGAGAAAAAAGAAGTAATGATCCCCAACTATATTACAGTGAATGAATTCGCCAAAACAAGCGAGGTCCCGGTCAGTAAAATACTCAAGGAATTGATGAAAAACGGTATTTTTGCTTCTCTTAATGAAAAAATAGATTTTGAAACCGCCAATATCATAGGAGACGAACTCAACCTTGAAGTAAAACTCAAAGAAGGCGAGAATGATCGAGAACAAGAAGAAGAGATCAATAAAATAGAAGAAGTTTTAAGAAAAGAAACCTCTCAAAACTTAAAAGAACGCCCCCCGATATTGGTAGTGATGGGTCATGTTGATCATGGAAAGACCAGGTTGCTGGACAGTATCAGGGATACTAATATAGCCGGAGGAGAATCCGGAGGTATCACCCAGCACATCGGGGCCTATCAAGCGACCAAACAGGATCGCCTGATAACCTTTATTGACACCCCCGGACACGAAGCTTTCACAGCCATGAGAAGCCGAGGAGCCAAAGTGGCAGATATAGCCATATTAATAGTGGCCGCGGATGACGGAGTCAAACCTCAAACAGTAGAAGCTTTTAAAATAATCAAATCAGCCGGAGTTCCTTTTCTAGTGGCCATAAATAAGATAGATAAAGAAGGAGCGGATGTGAATAGAACCAAACAAGAACTAGCCACCAAGCTGGGTATAACTCCGGAAGACTGGGGTGGTAAAACAATCTGCGCTCCCATATCCGCCCACACCGGAGAGGGGATTCAACATCTCCTGGATATGGTCCTTTTATTGACCGACACCGAGATTTCGGACATGAAAGCGAACCCAGACTCCCCAGCTTTAGGAACAATAATCGAATCTCATGTTGATAAGTCAGCCGGGCCAGTGGCCACTATATTGATACAGAACGGAACCCTAAAACTAGGAGATGAGTTATGCCAAGAAAACAGTATTTGCGGAAAGGTAAGGGCCTTACAAGACTATCAAGGAAAAAATATCGACAGTGCCGGACCTTCAATGCCGGCCCAGATAATCGGCTTAAAAACAGCGCCAACTGTGGGGGATATTCTGGAGGTGGTGACTGACAGGAAAGGCAAAGAAAAACTTTCCAAGATCAGACACAAACAATCCGAAGTACAGAGCAGCTCTTCTGGATCGACAAAGGAAGACGGAGAAAAAGAGATTCCCACTCTCAATTTGATCATCAAAAGTGATGTTTTGGGTTCAGCCGAGGCCATAGAGGAGTCTTTGGAAAAAATAAATACCGAAGAGGTCCAAGTAAAGATAATCCATAAAAGCTTGGGTAATATAAGAGACAATGACATTCAAAGAGCTGAAGCCGGAAATGCCGAGGTCATAGGTTTTAATGTAAAAGTCTCTTCCCATGTGGAAGGTCTTATCAGGGAAAAGAATATAAAGGTCAGATTGTTCAATGTCATCTATGACCTTATTGAATACGTAAAAAAAGAAATGGAAAAAATAATCCAACCCACCTTGGAGAGAACAGATCTGGGCAAAGTAAAAGTACTGGCTATTTTCAGAACCGAAAAAGACAACCAAATAGTAGGCGGAAAGGTTATCGAGGGAGAGATAAAGAAAGATACTTCAGTGGAAGTAACAAGAAACAAGGAAATCATAACCAAGGGCCTAGTAAAAAAGATCAAGAGAGGCAAGGAAGATGTTAGTTATATCGAGTCAGGTCAGGAGTGCGGAATAGAATTCCACGGAAAACCGGAAATACAAGAGGGTGATGTAATACAATTCTATGAAGAGCAAGAAGTAACTCGTAAACTGGAATAATATGAGTCGAACAGATAAAGTAAACAGTTTAATGGAACAAGAACTGGGTCGGGCCATGTCCAAGGAATTGGAAACAAAGGGATATCTAGTAACCATCACCTTTGCCAAATGCTCACCCGACTTTAAAGAGGCTCAGATCGGGGTCTCGATCATTCCGAGCAACCTTACCGGAACCGCTTTAAGAGAACTTAAAAAAAAGTCTGGAATCATAGCAGCCGAACTTAAAAAAAGAACCAAGTGGAGAAGGATGCCTAAGTTGAAATGGGAAGTGGACAGATCAGCCAAAAGAGCCCAGGAGATAAACAAGACCATCGATAAAATATCCAACAAAGAAATCTAAACAAAAACCCCATGCTCTAAAAAACGGGGTTTTTGTTTATATAAATACTTGCTTTTTGTCGATTTTTTAGATAAAATCTTTAAGTTAACCAAAGATCGTCGATCGTCCCACCTCCACTGCTCAAGGGAGGTGGTTATTATATTGACAAAGATGGATGACCTAAAATCAATATACAAATACAATCATGTTCTGGGAATAATTAAAAAATCAACCAGGATCCTGATAGTCACTCATGAAAAACCAGACGGGGACGCTCTAGCTTCTATGTGCTCCCTGTCTTTATTGTTGGACAAACTCGGTTGTTCCTATACCCTCTTCTGCTCCGATCCGATATCCCCTTCTTTCTCTTTTCTACCCAACATAGACAAAGTGATCTCTGATAGAGACAGGGTGGCCGGGAAAGAATTTCACAAATTCGATCTGATTATAGCCACCGACTGTGGCAGCATCTCAAGGACCAAACTGGAAGAAGAAATAAAAAATAAACAAGAACATCAATTCTTTATAGAAATCGACCACCATCCCAGAAAAGAAAAGAAAATGTCTAACTTGGAAGTAAGAATACCTCAGGCAGCAGCCAGTACCGAAGTGATCTACTACTTTTTAAAACATAACGGGATAAAAGTGAATAAAGACATGGCTGACTGTATCCTGACCGGAATTCTGACAGATACGGCCAATTTTTTTCACCCCTCGGCCACCAAGGAGACTATAAGCATAGCTTCTATGATGATTAACCGGGGAGCTCAATTTACTAAAATAACCAAAGCTATATGGCAAAACAAGAATTTGAAAGCAATGAAGTCGTGGAGCCTGGTTTTGAACAACCTTCGAATCAATCAAAAATATAACATCGCCTTTACTGTTCTTACTCAAAAAGAAATGGAAGAATTCCAAGACAATGAAGAGGTTATGGAAACTATAACCAACTCCTTGAACAACCTCCAAGGGGTGAGAGCGGTGATATTTCTAAGACAAGAGAAAAAGGGAGTTATAAGAGGGAATATAAGGACCAACAACCCAGATATCGATGTCTCTAAGTTGGCCAATATTCTTGGCGGAGGTGGTCATCCTAAGGCTGCCGGATTTTCAATCCCAGGAAAAATAAAAAAGACCAAGTATAGCTGGACAATAATTTAATAGTTTGAAAATTATTTTTTATTACTTTCTTTGTCCCGCCACTCTCGGATCTTTTTGTGGTCACCGGATAAAAGAACCTCAGGAACCGGATATTCTTTTCCTTTGAATTTAAAAACTTCTGGCTTAGTGTACTGAGGGTGGTCCAGTTGACCCGGCTTTTTATGAGACTCTCGGTCCAAGCTTTCCTGATTTCCCAAAACTCCGGGCAACAATCTGCCAACAGAATCAACTAAAACCATGGCCGGTATCTCGCCTCCGGTCAAAACATAGTCCCCTATAGAAATCTCTTCATCAATAAAATACCTGACCCTTTCATCAATCTCCTCATAGCGTCCGCAAACGAGTATTACATCTTTTAGGCGGGTATATCTCTGAGCTTTTCTTTGAGTCCATTTTTTGCCCCTGGCAGAGAACAAGACAACCTTATGTTTAGAAGCAACTCTCTGCCTCAAATATTCTATGGCTTTGCAAATAGGCTCCGGCTTCATAACCATGCCGGCTCCACCCCCGTAAGGAGTGTCGTCGACTGTTTTATGTTTGTCCTGGGCCCAATCCCTGAGATTGTAAACACGAATATTGACCAGGCCTTCTTTTTGAGCCTTGCCCAATATACTTTCCTTGAAGTAAGAAGAGAAAATATCAGGAAAAATTGTAAGAATATGAAAATTCATGAAAATTTATCTGAAAACCAAGGATCTAATTATCTTTATTAGACTCCTTGGCAGAATCTGATTTCTTTTCGGAAACCTCTTCAACAAACTCGCTTTCTTCGGAATCAATCACTTTTTTTCCAACTATTCCTTCAAATTCTTCTTTTTCCAAAGTCTCTTTATTCAACAAAGCATCAGCGATCTTTTGCAATTCTTCCTTGTTGTTCTTTATTATATCTTGAGCCTTTTTAATGGCCTGCTCAATAAAGTCAAAAACAGCCTCATCTATTTTTTCAGCGGTTTTTTCGCTGTAATCTTTCTTGTCTTGGATCTCATTTCCTAAAAAGACTTTGCCGTCAGAAGAACCAAAGGTTCTGGGGCCCAACTCCTCGGACATGCCGTATTCAGTGACCAGACTTCGAGCCAGTTGAGTGGCTCTTTGCAGGTCAGACGAAGCTCCAGTGGTCAACTCACCAAAGACCTCTTTTTCAGTTAAGTATCCGGCCAAAAGAACAGCCAATTCTTCTATGAACTCGGTCCTGGTATGAAGCCTCTTATCCTCTATGGGAACTTTTAAGGTGTAACCTCCGGCCCGACCCCTGGAAATAACCGAGACTTTTTGAACCGGGTCGGTATGAGGAGTATAGTGAGCCACCAAGGCGTGACCGGCCTCATGATAGGCAGTAACCTTCTTTTCCTTGCCGGTCATAACTCGACTCTTTCTTTCCGGTCCTAGAATAACTTTTTCAATGGAATCAAAGAGATCTTCCATTTCAATCTTTTTACTGTTTCTTCTAGCTGAAGTGATAGCAGCCTCATTTAAAAGGTTGGCCAGATCAGCTCCGCTGAAACCCGGAGTTCTCTCGGCGATCCTTTTAAGACTCACCTCTTTGGCCAAAGGTTTCTTTCTGGCATGAACCTTTAATATATCCTCTCTTTCCTTGATATCCGGATTTTCAATAGTGATCCTCCTATCAAACCTTCCCGGCCTTAAAAGAGCCGGATCCAAAACATCTGGTCTGTTGGTGGCGGCCATAACTATGATATTGGCCCTGGGGTCAAAACCGTCCATCTCCACTAAGATCTGATTCAGGGTTTGCTCCCTTTCATCATGAGAACCTCCCAGACCGGCCCCTCTTTTTCTGGCCACAGCGTCAATCTCGTCTATAAATATGATACAGGGCGACTCCTTCCTGGCTCTTTTAAAAAGGTCTCTGACCCGAGAAGCACCCACTCCGACAAACATCTCCACGAACTCTGACCCAGAAATATGAAAAAACGGAACTCCGGCCTCACCGGCCACAGCCCGAGCCATCAAAGTCTTTCCGGTTCCCGGAGAACCCAATAACAAAAACCCCTTGGGGATTATAGCTCCCAAGTCATGAAATTTTTTAGGACTCTTTAAAAACTCCACCACTTCTCGGAGTTCCTGTTTGGCTTCCTTTGACCCGGCCACATCCTTAAAAGAAACCGTGGGCTTTTTTTCTCCCTTGTTAAACTGTTTAGCCTGAGACTGGCCAAAGGACATAGCTCTGGAGTTAGCTCCCTGGATCCCTCTAAACATAAAGAATATCAAAACACCGATCAGAAGAAAGGGCAGTAATATTGGGAGAAAGTTCTTAGCAAAATACTCAAAACCGGACTCATCTTGAACCCTGATGTCAAGCTGGGCGATCTGCTCCCCTGACACCCCCAAATTACTCAACAAAGTGGACAAGGATTCTTCGCTTTCTTTTTTGATTGTCTTTTCAGTCTCATCCTTTAAGGTAACAGTGAGCTCATCACCTTCAACAATTATTTTTCTCACCTCTCCTTGGTTTATCTTTTCAATTAAATAACTAACTCCTACTGTATCATCCTCTACCTCCGGGGTTTCAGCAAAAAAACTAAAAAGACCGGCAATCAACAAAAAAACAATAAAAAAGACTAGAAAATTTTTGGCTAATTTTTTCATAGATCAAATTAAAGGATTATTAAGAGTTTAAGTGATAAACTTACTCTTCTTTGTTTTCTGTCTCTTCCGGCTTGTCGTCGGTTTCTTTTTTACCTGAATCCTCTCCCTCCTCTGTTTTTTCTTCTTGTTTTTGGGCTTCTTTTTCCTTTTTCTTCTTGTCCTTTTCAGTAGCCAACTTCAACCCCAATCTGTACTCTTCAGAGATCAAAGAAGTTATTTCAAAGTCTCTTTCTTCTCCTGTCTTAAATTTCTCTTCTATTTTATCACCCTTATCCAGTCCGAGTTGACTGATATGAGCCAAACCGTGAATAGAGTCATCCAATTTAACAAACAGTCCAAAGGGATTTATCTTGATTATCTCCCCGGCAACAATCTGCCCTACTTGATATTTTTTATGAACATCCTTCCAAGGATCCCTTTTTAAGCGTTTGGCGCTTAAGAATATCTTGGAGCCTTCAACACTGATAACCTGGGCCTTAATAGAATCACCAACCTGATAGAAATCAGACGGATCATCGATCCTTTGCCAGGCTAACTCCGAGATATGAATCAAGCCTTCCATTTTATCATCAAATTTAACAAAGACTCCGAAATCTGTAACAGCGGTCACTTTGCCTTCTACAACAGTACCGACCTTATATTTATCTATCACATCCTTTTGTCTCTCAGCCCAAACTTCTTTCTCACTAAAAATTATCTTACCATCTTCTTCTTCTAAAGTGATCACTTTTACCTCCATTTCAGTTCCTACGAACTGTTTCAATTTCTCCAAGATCTTGTTCTGATCCCCTCCGCTGACACGAGGATAATTCTCAGGTGACAACTGGGAAACCGGCATAAAACCGTTGATCTGTTTGTAGTGAGCCAGTAGACCACCTTTGTTGGCCTCTAGGATCTTTATATAAATGTTTTCCTGATTTTTGTAAGCCTCTCTCAGGTTAACCCAGGCTTTTTCCTGGCCAGCCTGCTTAAATGACAACTCTAACTCACCATTTTCATTTTCCTCTTCAATAACAGTAGCATCAACCTCTTCTCCGGGTTTTAAATTACTGTATTCTTCCAGCTCATCATAAAGCTGAGGTCCTCTGACCACTCCCACTAAAACTCCGTGAATATCCAGTTTTACCTCTGACTTGGAAGCGGAAATGACAACTCCCCTGACAATATCCCCAACCTTGGGCACTTCCATTTTATCCTTTTCCAAAAGCTTGGTAAAGTCTTGATCAAGCTCTTCATGATTACTTTTTTCCTCCTTAGTGTCGTTTTGTTTTTTTTCTGACATATTAATCAGATAATCTTCCCTTCTTAACCTTGATTCGGGTTAAATAAAAAAAGACTATCTTAACCCTCTTCTTGTAAAGAGAGTCCTTCGACCACTTCCTCCTGTTTTATCTTAAAACAGGATTATAATCCGAAGGTTTTCTTATAAGTGGTATATTTTATTATTTAATTAAATGCATACCTGATACGTCTTTTTGATAATAACACTTAGCTCCAAAAAAATCAAGGGGCAAGACCAATTGACATTGACTAGTTTTTAAATTAAGATTCTAGCAAAAAGAGTTCTTAAAAAACCATAAAAAGGGAGGGTTTATGAGTATTTATCTGGCATCTTGTTACTTTTTGACTAGAGAAGAAGAAGGATTTTTATTTGGATGTTTTTACAAAGACGATCTGCAAATATCTCAGCCTATCTACTCTCAAGAAATCGCCTATAAAGCCCTGGAAAGGATCAGTGAGGACCTGGAGCTATTGGAAGAAGAAAAAAAGGCGGTTGAAACCTGTATAGAAGGATCCGGATTACCACTAAACTCAAGTGCTGAGGAAATAAATGAATTAAGGTTAGGATACCTGGAATCGGAACTGGAAACATTGTATGATTTATTCTCTCAGATACTTGAGAACAACCAGATCGAAGCCGAAGTTGAGGCCAATTGTCTGACAAAAAAACAAGATACCCCCTTAAATTAAAATCAAAAAGCCGCTTCCAAGGAAGCGGCTTTAATTTTATATTAAATCAATTTGTCCCGGGAAGAACTGGTCCGTCCCAAATGCTCGTAAGCCAAGTAAGTGGCTATTCTACCCCTGGGAGAGCGTTCCAAAAAGCCTAATTGCATTAAATATGGTTCATAAACATCCTCGATAGTGGACATATCCTCTCCAGTGGTGGCGGAAATAGAGTTAAGACCCACCGGACCTCCGTCGAACTTATCAATTATCACTTCCAAGATCTTTCTATCGATCCAGTCCAAGCCCAGGCTGTCCACTTCCAGCATGTCCAAAGCCTTGAGACAGCTTTCCTTGTTTAACTCTCCGCTTCCCTCGACTTCGCAATAATCCCGAACTCTTTTTAGTAAACGATTAGCTACCCTGGGAGTTCGACGTGCTCTTTCAGCTATCAAGCGACTCGCCTCTTTCTGGATATCGACACCCAAGATCTTAGCGCTACGATGAACTATCTGGCCTATTTCTTCTGGTCCGTAAAAATCCAAGTGATGATGAATTCCAAACCTGTCCCGCAAGGGAGCAGAAAGCATACTAACCTTAGTGGTAGCCCCGATGATTGTAAAACGTGACAGATCAATCCGCACTGTCCGGGCCGAAGGACCTTTTCCGATTATGATGTCCAAGGCATAATCTTCCATGGCCGGATAAAGAACCTCCTCAATGGTTTTGTTGAGTCTATGAATCTCGTCAATAAAAAGAATATCTCCTTCTCCCAAGTTACTCAAAATAGCAGCCAGGTCACCGCTTTTTTCTATCGCTGGTCCGGAAGTAATCCTGATCTGGGCCCCGAGTTCATTGGCCATCAAATGGGCCAAAGTAGTCTTTCCCAGTCCCGGAGCTCCGTAGAGAAGGATATGCTCGATCGACTCACCCCTTTTCTGGGCCGCCTTTATGGTAATGCCCAAATTCCGCTTTATCTTTTCCTGTCCCACATATTCTTCCAGATTCTGAGGTCTTAAAGTTATATCAAGGGACTTGTCATCACTCTGTTGGACATTATTCACTATTCTGGAGTTTTGTTCTTGATTTTGATCACTCATCATTCCTTATTATATAGAAAAATCTTTTAAAAAACAAATAAATATTGAATCTTTGGAAAGCTTAATATAAAAT
>CAZNAQ010000010.1:0-9970 GCA_964571265.1 uncultured Gammaproteobacteria bacterium
AAGGTGATTTATTAAAAATTATTTTTAAAAAGAGTTAGAAACAATTTCGTACAACTATCTATAAACGAAATTATTGACTATTCATTCTATATTAGATAAAATTTTGATATAAATTTCTAATCATGACAGGTTTATGAATAGAAGTAATTATCAATACCCCAGTAAAGACCCCTTGCATCAATTAAAGCAGGAAATGAAATTACGCGGCTTTAGCTCTAAAACCATCAAATCTTATCTATATTATATCACGGATATTTTAAATTTCGCAAACAAAAGCCCAAAATTTATAAATACTGATGATATAAGAGATTACTTGGAATACTTGGCAGACCAGGGCATGTCGAGCTCAACTCTCAACTCTGCTTATAGTAGTCTTAAATTTTATTTTGAAAAAATCTTAAAAAGAAAATTTTTTGTTAATATACCCAGAGCCAAAAAAGGCAAAAAACTACCGGTGGTTTTAAGTCGAGAAGAGGTGAAAGTGGTTTTGGGACAGGTCACCAATGTTAAACACAAACTCCTTTTGGGTCTTATTTACTCCTCAGGTCTGAGGGTTTCCGAGGTTATAAACCTAAAAGTTAAGGACCTGGATCTTAAAAACAACCTATTGAAAGTCAGAAATGGCAAAGGATCTCAGGAGAGAAGCACTATTTTATCAGACAAGATGGTTCCTGTTTTGGAGAAATACATAAAAAACAAAGGTGATAACGATATTCTATTTCCGAGTTTGCGAGGAGGAAAAATGACCGAAAGAAGTGTCCAAAAAACATTTCAGAAAGCCTTAAAAGACAGTAAAATAAAAAAACGGGCAGGGTGTCATTGTCTTCGTCACAGCTTTGCCACGCATCTACTTGAGGATGGGGTTGATATCAGATATATCCAAGAACTTCTGGGTCACAAAAAATTGGAAACCACTCGAACTTATACCAAAGTAACTTTAAATAATTTTAAAAAAATTAAGAGTCCTTTATGAAATATTTATTTGTCCTAGGGAGTAATCCTGCTCTATCCTTGGCTGAGTTGGCAACTGTTTTTGATCCAAGCAAAATCGTTTTAATTAATAATGATCTGGTGCTTTTAGACATTCCTGAAATAGAGCCGAAGGAGGTCATAAAGAACTTAGGGGGAATCATTAAAATAGCAAAATTAGAAGATATATTGAGCGACCACAGCCAGATCAAAGAAAAGGCCCTAGAGTTGATCAAGAAAAAAAACCCTACAAAGCAAGGAAAGACAAGATTTGGCCTATCTCCTTATGGAAAGGGTTTTAAAAATATCAATAAACTGGGCCTGGGAATAAAAAAAGCTCTTAAAGAAGAGAATATAAACTCCAGGCTGGTGACCAGTCAAGAAAAAAATCTTTCCAGTGTCGTGGCGGAAACCAATAGATTAACAAGTTCGGGAATTGAAATACTTTTAACCAAACATCAAAACAAAATTCTTTTGGGAAAAACTTTGGCTGTTCAAGACTTCAAAGAACTTTCTTTTCGTGACTATAGTCGCCCGGCCCGGGATAGCCACTCCGGAATGTTACCTCCCAAGCTTTCCCAAATAATGATTAACATGGCCAACTCTAAAAAGAAAACCGAATCAAAAGTTATTCTGGATCCTTTTTGCGGATCCGGCACCATCTTGACCGAAGCCTCTTTAATGGGTTATAAAAACTTGATCGGATCCGACAGTTCAGATAAGGCTATACGTGACAGCCAGGAGAACCTGGAATGGGTGATGAATAAATATGGTTTAAAAGGTGTAAATTATAGGTTAGAGAATATAAAAGTGAGTGAACTGACAAAAGTATTAAAAAAAGAAAGTGTGGATATGGTAGTCACTGAACCCTATCTAGGTCCGCAACGAGGAAGTATTAAAGTTGAGAAAGTAGTCAAGGAATTAGAGGAATTGTATAGCGAAGCCTTAAAACAATTCTCTAAGATTTTAAAAAAAGAAGGTCGAGTTGTAATGATCTGGCCGGTGTTCCAGAACGGAACCAAAACCATAAATCCGGACACGGCCGATCTTAAGATCACCCCTCTTTTGCATACCAATTTAAAACTTAATCAAGGCCTGGATCTTACAGACAGAAATACTATTATTTATTTCCGCAAAGGCCAAAGAGTATGGAGAGAGATAGTGGCCCTGGAAAAATAAAAGAAGGGGTATATTTTATTTATTGTGTAAAAAGTGGCAGACATCACCGTCCTGAACAATATAGTCCTTACCCTCAGTTCTTATTAAGCCTTTTTCCTTGGCCTGTGACTCTCCACCACACTCAACAAAATCACTCCAGTTTATAACCTCTACTCTTATAAAACCATCCCTCATGTCAGTGTGTATTTTTCCCGCAGCCTCAGGGGCGCTCGACCCCTTGGTCAAAGTCCAGGCTCGACTCTCTTTTTTTCCGCTGGTAAAAAAAGTTATTAAATCCAAAAGGTCATAACAGGACCTGATCAACTTGTTCAAGCCACTCTCATAAAGACCCATTTCTCTGATATAATCAGCCTGCTCCGATTCGGGCAGACAAGAGATCTCTTGTTCTAATTTTATATTCAATTTTAAGGTATTTTGGGGCCAATCGGATAAATCATCATCTTTATGGCCCTCATCCACATTCAGAACAAATAAAACCGGTTTGCTGGTCAAAAGATGAAGTTCTTTGACCAAGGGTTTTTCTTCTTCGGTTAACTCCAGATCCCTTACCGGAACACCCTTCTCTAACTCGCTTTTCAACCTTTCCAAAACCTGTTTTTCTTTTATGGATTCCTTAACCCCTCCTTTGGCGTGCTTGGTCGCTTTTAACAATCTTTTGTCTACGGAATTCAAGTCAGCCAAAATAAGTTCGGTACTAATGGTCTCTCGATCCTCTTGAGGATCCACCCTGCCGTCAACATGAATGATATTGTCATCCTTAAAATCCCTGACCACCTCGCAAATGGCATCGCACTCCCTTATATTGGCCAAGAACTGATTTCCCAAACCCTCTCCCTGATTAGCCCCTTTGACCAGACCGGCAATATCCCAAAACTCCACGGTAGTGGGAACCACATTCTCGGATTGGGATACCTTAGCTACTTTATCCAACCTTTCATCAGGCAATTTAACTACACCCACATTCGGGTCAATAGTACAAAAAGGATAATTAGAAGCTTCAATCTGTTTTTTAGTTAAAGTATTGAACAAAGTGGATTTCCCCACATTTGGCAAACCGACTATACCTACTGATAAAGACATATCATTTTAAATCAGGGTTGTTCATTTTATTAATTGACACCTTATTGGGCTGTATTATAATAAAATAAACAAAATAATTAATTTAATTACGATTATATGGAAGATACTATTCAAGAAATTTTAGACCTAGTGAAAATAAAAATGAAAGAGCAGGGCGCCTATGACAGAGATGCTTACAAGCAATTTATTGACGAAACGATCGACTACTTTCAAGAAAGAGGAAAAATGACCGATGACGACAACATCGAATTCATAGAAACTAGATTAATGGACATGTGGGGCGAGGTTCAAGAGTCTTTAAGCATTGAAGATGAGTTGCAGGAAGATATTTAAGAACTCCGATGATTAAACTTTGATCACTACTGGCAGGATCATGGGTCTTCGGTTAGTTTTATTGAATAAAAACTGACCTACTTCATCCCTGATCCTGTTTTTTATATGATCCACCTCGACAGAAGTGTTTGAATTATTGCTTTGAACTATTTTCTTGGCTTTCATCCTAGTCTCTTCTATCAGGTCCCTGCTTTCCTTCATGTACACAAAGCCTCTGGAGATTATATCAGGATTACCGATAACATCCCCATTCTTGGAGTCAATGGTGGCAATAACAACCACCATGCCATCGGCGGACATAACCATTCTGTCACGTAGAACTATATGAGAAACATCACCCACGCCCAAACCGTCTACCATAACATAGTCGGTAGGAACCTTAACATCGGTCAATCGACCGGAAACAATTCCTGTTTTAGGGTTTTTATTAAACTCTACTACCTGACCATTGTCAGCTACAAAAATATTCTCCTTGGGAATTCCCACTTGTTCCGCCAAATCGGCATGAGCTTTCAGTAAATAATGATTACCTTCGATCGGCATCATATACTCGGGTTTTAAAAGCCTCATCAAAAGCTTTAAGTCCTCAGCTTTGGCATGCCCCCCGGCATGAACATCCATCATTTCATAATGAATGATCTTTGCACCCTGTCTGGTCATGGCATCTTTAAGACCCTGAATGGTCCTTTCATTTCCGGGAATGACCGAGGAAGAAAAGATAACAGTGTCTCCATCCTTAAGAGTAACCAGCCTGTGCTCACCATTTACCACTCGATTCAAAAAAGCATTGCTCTCTCCCTGGGCTCCAGTACCCACTATCAAAACCTTGTTATCAGGCAATTTATTCAACTCCTTATCTTCAACTATGATCTTGGGATCAAATTTAAGATAGCCGATCTCATGGGCCACTTCCACATTATTATTAATGCTTCTGCCTTGAAGATTTATTCTTCTACCATAAAGCTTGGCTAAATCAAAAAGTTTTTGAATCCTGCTTAACTGAGAAGCAAAGGTTCCTATAATAATCCTTCCTTCAGCCTTTTCAAATATCTTTCCCATTTCATAGCCAATCGTGGATTCAGAAACTTGATATCCTTCATGAGTAGCATCAGTGGAGTCAGACATTAAAAGCTTAATACCCTCTCCTCCCAGCTGGGCCATGCGATTCAAATCAGCCGGTTTATCATTGACTGGGGAATAATCGATCTTAAAATCTCCTGTATGAACAACTTTTCCCAGGGGGGTGTTGGCAATAACGGCAAAACAATCAGGAATGGAGTGATTAACTCTTAAAAACTCCACATCAAAGTTTTGACCCAGCTTCACTTTAGAAGTCTCGTCAATCACCTTTAGATTCAATTGATTCTTTCTTTTAAACTCCTTCCACTTGGCTCTTATCAAACCAGCAGTCAAACTCCCGGTAAATATCGGGGGATTACCCAATTTTTCCATTAAATGAGGGATGCCTCCGGTATGGTCATAATGACCATGAGTGATCACCACTCCCTTAACCCAATCCTCTCTGCCTTCTAGATAAGAAATATTAGGAATAATGTAATCGATGCCCGGCATGTCCTCTTCAGGAAACTGGAGGCCCATGTCAATAATAATGATTTCCTGGTTATACTCCAAAAGGGTCATATTCCTGCCCACTTCCTCTAAACCCCCTAAAACAATAACTTTTAACTTATTGTCCTTCTTGGTGAAGTTTTTGGAGGAGTAAGATGTGGTTTTTTGAGCCGAATTCTTTTGATTTGATCTTCGAAAAGAATTTGTTTTATTATTTTTTGTCTTGTTTTGAGTTTGAGTGCTGTTTTTACTTAAAACAACTTCTCCCAACTCAAAAGAATTTTTGTCTTTTTGAGAAAAAGACGTAAAACTACTTTTACTGTTAATCATATTCGTTAAACTAAGAGATTGCTTAAATTCAAAAATTTAAACAAAATGAATTAATTTTTAATTTAGAGATCTTGTATATTTTACCAAACAAGTTTTTTTCCTGTTTTTATATACCACTTCCTGATATCAGAAAATCTGTCAGTCGGAGAAGTGATATATTTAAGATCCACTCCCTTGATATTATTATTCTGAACATAAGTATAGTTAGGGGAGTAAAAAGGTATAGCCGGCAAATCTTGAGCTATTTTTTTCTGGATCGCCTTATATTTATCAAACCTTTCCGAGTTATCCATATCCAGATCCTTGAGCTCGTCCAGAAGTTCGTCCACCTCTTCATTTGAATAACCAGTTATATTCAAGCCTTGATCGATCTCCGAGGAGTGCCAAAAAGGCCTAAGATCTGGTTTAATGTTAAAAAACTGAGCATACAAAAGAACTTCAAAGTCACTGGGATCAATTACCTCAGATCGCATCTCTTGAGGGGAAACTTTTCTTAAGTTGGTTTTAACTCCTATTTCCTCCCAGTATCTCTTTATCTCTTTCGCTATTAACTCGTTTATTTGGTTTTCGGGCACTGTTAATTCCATGATCAAAAAATCCTGAATCCCTATTTCCTCACTTTCTCTTGAACTGGTTGCCATCACTCTCCAGGTTCCAGGACCTATTTGCAACCTTGCTCTTTGTTCTTCATTCAATTCCGGAACCTCTTCTTCCTCTGCCTCTTCTTCGTCTTCATCCTCACCTTGGTCATCTCGATCATTTTCTTCTTCAGCCAATCTTCTTTTTTCTATTTCTGCTTCAATTTTTTTTAATTCCTCTATCTCGTGTGAATCGACTTCTATCTCCACCCAATCCGCCTCCTCTAGTAAACTCATTGCTTTCTCCTGGTCAAAATCATAAACATCAATGTCCTCGGGGTTATGATCATTAAAATAGGATGGCAAAAAAGAGAAGGTTCTTTCTCCACTGGGGTATAAAATATCAGAAATAATTCCTTGTTTATCAATTCCATGACCTAGGGCTCGTCGAACTTCATGATTCTCCAGAGATTGATTGATGTCCTGGTTGAAAAACAAAGAGTTTACTTGAGATAAACCTGGGTAGTGAATATTTAAAGAACCTTTGGCTATCAAGTTATCCTCTGATCCAGGAGGTAAGTAACTTAAACCGTCTATTTCGTTTCTATTCAAAGCCTCAATAGCACTATTGATATTGGTGAAGAATTTAAAACATACCTCTTCTATGTTGGGACGACCCAAATAATAATCTTCGTTAGCCTCTAATGTATAAGAAAGTATACTTCCTTGCCTATTCCTCAAAAGAGACTTAAATTCATAAGGTCCGGAGCCTATGGGTTTTAGGTTCAGGTCTGTCAATTTGGCTGTCTGGGGAGTGGTTTGACTCCAAAGGTTTTCTGGAAGAATACCGAATGTAAGAAGATTCAAAAAATCAGACTGCTTTGAGTCCAGAGTAAACTTTATGGTAAACTCATCCAAAGCCTCCACCTCCACTTCGGCAAACTCAGGTCTTAAAGGAGAGTCATAGGCAGGGTCCTTAACCGCATCAAAAGTAAAGACAATATCCTTGGCAGTTAATCTTTGGTCATTGTGCCAAATTACATCATCCCTGATCTGAAACACAAACTCTTTTTTATCTTCAGAGACCGAATAATCAACAACCAGGTCTTTTTTAAGACCTTCTTCTTGATCAAATTTGAATAAACTGGAAAAAACCAAACTGCTAATATCGCTATCAACATCATTAACAGTGTTGTATAGGGGATTTACGTACTGAGGCATGCCGACCACTCCTTCTACATAAGAACCTCCGAATGTCGGCACGGTCTCGAAATTATCCCTATAAAAACTAAATCCTAATATTAAAATGTTGACCAAAAGAAGAACTGAAAAAAACCTTATCGCCCAAAGCTCTTTAAAGGATAAAAACTTTTTTAAATACGTAAGTTGTTTAGGGTTGGGTATTTTAGAGGAAGATAGGGATTGAACCAGTTTTTTATCCAAATCCACCTGATTAGCAGAGTTTTTCCTCTTACGACCCAAGCTAAAAACAAAACCAAAAAAAGAAATTAATTTGGATTTAATCTTTTTAAAAATAGGTAAGATTTTTCTCTTTATAAAAGGCACGGTTAGATTGATTTTAGAGCTTTTACTATAAGAATAAAGCTATTAAAGAGAGTCCAAAGAAAAGAACAGCCAAAACTATGGTGGCTACAAAAAGGATCTTGTCAGCTCCTCTTTTGGTCATGCGAACCGTTCCGGCACCACTACCACCAAAAGCCCCTGATAAGCCGCTTTCACGATTTTGAAGCAGTATAGAAAGCATTAATAGAATTGCTAATATTATTTGTGCTGTTTTTATCCAAAACATGGAATAAGTTTTATTTAGAATCTTGGTTTATTTGTTTTACCAATTTTTCCATTACTTTCTTATTATTCTCTGACAAGTCAGCCAAGATTTTTCTGTCTAATTCAATTTTACTATCTTTTAGTTTTTTAATAAAGACTGAATAAGACAATCCGTGTTCTCTGACAAAAGCATTGATTTTTATTTGCCATAAAGCTCGAGCATTTCTTTTTTTCTTTTTTAGGTCTACATAAGTATGAGCTCCGGCCTTGATAGTAGCTGTCTTGGCCAATCTGATCAAGTTTTTTCTTCCCCACTTATAACCCTTTACTTGGTTAAGTAATTTTCTTCTTTTTTTGGTATGTATTGTTCCTCTTTTTACTCTGGGCATATAATCTTAAAGTTATTCTGAAATAGAAATCTTCCCTATGTTAATTTTTGTAGGGAATAAAGGTTTTAATATTTTTTTCTTGGCTTTGAGGTGCGGTTACGTCCCTGCGCTTTCTTCTGGTGACTTTTCCGGACTCCTTGGAATTGAAATGGTCTTGTCCGGCCCTTCTCTTCATAATCTTGTTTCCTCCAGTAAGCTTAAACCTCTTGGCTATAGCCTTTTTAGTTTTTTCTTTTGACATATACTAAAAATCTAAAATAAACAAAAAACAGGCAACCACCTGAATTAGAAAAGTTATTTTTTGTTAACTAGAATAATATTATATCTTCCACCCTGTTTTGTCAAGGGCTGTTCCTCTACAACATTCAATTCTTCATAAGATCTTAGGGTGTCTATAAAAGTCTTGATCTTTTCTTCCACCTTTTCCGGATGCTGTCTCTCTCTTCCTTTTAAGATAACTTCAACCTTCAACTTATCTCCTTTTTCTAGAAATTTTTTGGCCTGCCTGACTCTCATGTCAAAATCGTTCTGGCTGATCCTGACTGAAAGACGAATACCTTTTATGTCCACTTTCTTCTGCTGCTGCCTTTGTTTATGAGCCTTTTTTTCCTGTTCATACTTCATCTTACCCAAATCTCCGATCTTAGCCACTGGAGGATCGGCCTTAGGATTAACTTCTATTAGGTCCATATCCAGATCCTTAGCCTTCTCAATAGCCTCCCTGGTATTTATTTCTCCCACTTTTTCGCCATTTTCATCAATTAAAAACACAACCGGAGATCCGATGTTTTGATTGGCCCTAAAAGTCTTTTCTGGTTGCTTCTTGGGCTTGGGTTTTCTGAACTTTCTGCGCATAAAGTGAACTAAAGAATTTTGGAGCGGGTAACGGGAATCGAACCCGTGTCTCTGCCATGGCAAGGCAGTGTAATAACCACTATACCATACCCGCACTTTAATAAAACCTGGTGGAAGTGCCCAGGGGGAGAATCGAACTCCCACGGTATTATCCATACCAAGGGATTTTAAGTCCCTCGCGTCTACCAATTCCGCCACCTGGGCTACAAGAAACGATCTTTCCAGCCAATCACAAATGTGGAGATGGCGGGAATCGAACCCGCGTGTAATAAATTCTTACAAATACTTCTACAGGATTAGTCCGATTTTTAGGGTTCGCTGTTATCTTTAAAACCGGACAAAAAAATAACAGCTAGCCTTCTTTGGTTTTCGACGACCCGATCGAAAGCTAAACCGAATCGCTTACCCTCAAAAAGTTGACACCCGAAACAGATTATGAGGGTTCATCTGTTCGGATGGTTGCCCGCTTATTTAAGCGGCAACAGGAGCAAAGCTAGGCACTTTCATGGTGAAAGCACTCTTAGCTTTTTGTGCTACATTTTCTGCACTTATTTTTTAGGGCCTTATTTTACGTGCCAAACCCTGGACACGTCCTGCTGTATTTATAAGATAATTTATTATCGATGCCTGAGCATCCCCTTATAAAATACAACTGGTGATCGGTTTTAAAGATCGCGACCTGATTTAAAATAGAAAACACAAAAAGATTTTTGTGTTTTTACCCTTGGCTACGTTTTAATTGTTGCTTCATCAACTCCCTCTTTTTTCTGTCCAGATCTTTCTTTTTTATATCCTCTCTCTTGTCAACCTTTCTTTTTCCTCTAGCCAAAGCAAACTCCAACTTCACCAAACTGTGTTTAGTATACATTTTTAAAGGCACCAATGTCAAGCCTTTTTCTT
>CAZNAQ010000011.1:0-6805 GCA_964571265.1 uncultured Gammaproteobacteria bacterium
TATTTTTTTCCATACCTTTTTTCTAGGCCATCCAAGCAAAGTTTTCTTAAATAACTTTGATCATTGTAACCTTCAGGAACTTTAAAATAAGGCAATTGTATCTCACCCAATTTTATATCCACATCACATTTCTCAGCGATCTTTAGGGTGTTTTCTATCGCCTCCGGAACATCCTTGAAAACCTCTATCATCTCCTTGTTGGATTTCATGGAAAAATCCTCTCCCAACATGTTCATTCTGTTTTGATCCTCTTTCTTTTTTTTGTTCTGAAGACACAACAGTATATCCTGAACCTCATCATCTTCTTTCTTTAAATAATGAATGTCATTGGTGGCCACAACCGGAACACCCAACTTTTTTGAAAGTTGTACTAATTTTTTGTTCACTTCTTCTTGGTATTCAAGATTGGGGTGAGGCTGTAATTCCAAGTAAAAATTATCTTGACCAAAAAGATTATTATAATCCATTATTCTTTTCTCCAACTCCTTCTCTTTTCCAGAGATAACCAACTGCGGAATCTCCCCTCCTAGGCAAGCGCTACAAGCTATTATACCCTCATGATACTTCTCCAAAAGCTCCCAATCTATTCGAGGTTTGTAATAAAAACCCTCCAGATGAGCCAAGGTTGTTAACTTGATCAAATTCTTGTAACCCTTATTGTTTTTTGCCAACAAAAGCAAGTGATAATTTTTTCTATCCTCCTCAGTGGCTTTTTTATGCCTGGAGGTCGGTGATAAATAGGCTTCCATGCCTATTATCGGCTTTATTCCCTCTTTTTGACATTTTTTATAGAACTCTATCACGCCATACATAACACCATGATCGGTCAGGGCTATAGCCGGAGAACCTTGGTCCTTGGCCATCTCCACCATTTCATTTATATTGGTGAGTCCGTCCAAGAGAGAATAGTGACTATGATTATGTAGGTGAACAAAGCTCATAAAAAATTATTATACTTTAAACAAAGGCGGCTGTAATGGTTAAAAAGGCAAATATCAAAACAAAATAGGCAAAATTTATCTTCTCAGCCAACTTCAACAAAAATTTAATGGTGAGCAAGCCAAATACAAAAGACAGTCCTACTCCCAAAAAATTTTCCAGAGAAAGAGTGAATTTATCAAAGTTCAAAAGAAGATTGCCTCCTAAAACTATCGGTAAGCTCATCAAAAAACTCATTTTCAAGGCTGTTTGTTCATCAAACTTCCTTATCAACAAGGCGGACACTGTTAAACCGGAGCGCGACAATCCTGGGAACACAGCCATTGATTGAACCAAACCCAAAAGTATGTTATCAAACCTGCTTATCTCTGAATAGGAACGGAAAGACCCTTCTTTTATCTTTTGAGCTCTGAACTGCAAACCGGCTGTAACAAGAAGCAAGACACCTACCACAAGATTTACTGCCTGAGAAGTGATGTTTTCCTCAGAAACACCTTGGCTTAATTTATAAAAAAACAAACCCAAGACACCACTGATCAAAGTGGTGACCAATAAAAAATTAAATAGTTTCTGCATCTCTTGGGTAGCTCTGGAATAGTTAAAAAGGGTTTTGATTAAAGTAGATACTTCTTTTCTGAAATAGACTAGGGCGGCCAAAAAGGTTCCAAAATGCAAAAAAAGGGCCAACCTTAACATTTCTTCCAAAGAAGAGCCAGAAGGAAAAAAATTATTTTTGATCAAAAAGATGATTCCCTCAGAGCTTACAGGCAACCACTCCACAATCCCTTGAATGGCCCCCAAGACAACAGATTCCCACATAACATATAAGTTTAAATTTTATCACTAAAAATAATCTTTATAAAATAACACTAAGGCCATATCATATATGGCCTAAATTGTGTTTTAAAAATTTTTTACTCAGGTCTTTCCCCTAGTTCCACTTCTATATTAGTTTTTTCTCCTTTAGAATATATTTTTAAGTTAACTTTATCTCCGGGGTTGTATTGTCCTAAGGTTTCGGCCAAAGGCCTGTCTTGCGTAATCTTTTCTCCGTTAACCTCTAAAATGATGTTATTGGCCTCTAGACCAGCTTTGTCAGCCGGAGATCCGGGCATGACCGCCAAATCTTCTATTCTTTGTCCACTGACTATCAAGGCGCCGTGATCAATCTCTAAATTATTAGACTCTATTATCTCTTCAGTCAACTGTACATACCTCACACCTAACCACGGCCGTAAAATACGTCCATGCTCCTTAACATCTTCAATCACATTCTTTACTTCATTTATGGGTAGAGCAAAACCTATGTTTCCGGCACCTGAGGCCATGGCGGTATTTATTCCTATAACCTTACCAGATATATCCAGTAAAGGACCTCCGGAATTGCCTTTATTAATAGAAGCGTCGGTTTGGATCATTCCGGTCAATCTCTCCATTTCTCCGGTAAAAGTTCCTGCTACTATGGATCTGGATAGACCGGAGATAACCCCTGTGGAAACAGTGTTTTTGAACTCACCCAAAGCATTGCCTATAGCTATTACTGTCTGGCCCACTTTAAGATCAGAGGAGTCACCCAGATCCAGATTCGGAAGACCCTCCCCTTCCATTTTTAATATAGCTATATCTATTATTGGATCTCTATCCAAAACCTCTACCTTGTGTCTTTCCTGGTCATTAGTCAAGACAGTGTACTCGGCCTCTCTGTCCTCTACCACGTGTTTATTGGTCACGATATACCCATCAGAAGATATCAAGAAACCACTTCCTCCACCAACCTCGGCCTCTCTACTCCCCCTTGATTCATACTGAGGCAGACCAAAAAAACCACCAGGTAATCTCTCCATTATGGGCATCTCCTTGGTCGCTATTATACTGACCACGGCCGGATTAGCCTTCTCCACCGCACTAATAACTGCTGTCTCTTCAGTGGTCTTTTTTATGATTTCTTCCTTGACAACTTCCTTTAGAGAAGACCTGTCAGAGCTCAAAATATCGGATGAATGATACCAAACAACACCCCAACCGGCAAAACCACCGACAACTAAACTTACACAAATCACAACTCCAAACAAGACCCAAAAATTGTGTTTAATATCCAGGTTCATATAAATATATTACACTATTGATATTGTTCTTGTAAACTCTCCAGCAATTCCGGAGGGATGTCCTCCAGATCAAGATCGATCGAACCTTGGTCAACATCACTTCCCTGTAGTTGAAGGGCTGATCCTCCCAATTGCAAAATACCCTGATATTCATCTAAAGTGTCTCTTAATAAAGAAGGAAGATAAATTATACCCAGGATCAAGGGGATTATTATTATTAAAAACTTCAATACTCCGAATATCTGTTGAAAAATAACAAACCTTTTTATATACTTGGTCATATCATGAATCTCTCTGGTCAACTCGGAGTTTTCCTTAATGATTTTTCTTAGTTCTTGGTCCATAAGAAATATAATGAATTTTAAGTTATCTAAGCTCCAAATTCGACACATACCCGGAAGCGATCTTTTTCAGATTCTCCACCTCCTCTTCAGGCAAGGATCTTTTTTTTCTAAAATCTTGATTGACCAATGGGGTGTGACTTATAAATTTTTGCAAACACCACTTATCAGCCCCTTTTATCTCTGTTCCTATTTTCTTTATTTCTTTTTCACCCACCAAATCAGGAACTAAAGTGGTCCTAAACTCGTAAAGAATAGAGGATGACATTATTATTTTAACACTTTTTCTGATAACTGAAAAATCCAGATCAACCCCCACAGCTTCCTTGTATTTATCCGGGTCGCCCTTGATATCCATAGCCAAAAAATCCACCATTCCTTGCTTTATCAGAAAATCCAAAACCTCAGGGTTACTGCCGTTACTGTCTAACTTGATCTTAAAACCCATCTCTTTTATCTCTGACAAGAATTGCGGCAGATCCTTATGTATAGTGGGTTCGCCGCCAGTTACCACCACTCCGTCTAACTTATCTATCCTTGATTTTAAAAAATCAAAAAGGTCACCCTTTTTAACAAAAGGGTGACCTTCTCTTTCCTCCGAAAAACGGAGTTTATTTTCTTTCTTGCCTGCCTCCAAAGAAGCATCGACAAGCATGGGGTTGTGACAAAAAGGACATTTAAAATTGCACCCCTGGGTAAAGATAACCGCTGACAGCTCTCCGGGATAATCGATCAAACTAAACTTTTCCAAGCCTCCGATAATCATAAAATGTCCAAGATGAATTATTTGACCTCTCTTCCGGTGTTAAAGGTCTTTCTATCCTGGTATTCGGCCTTCTTTCCCTTGTTCCAGTTTTTTACCGGGGTTAACCAACCCACTACTCTGCTGTAAACTTCACAAGGTTGTCGATGTTGTTTTTCCGGGCTCATATTAACGGCGGATCATTTTAACAAAAGAATCGAATTCTTGCTTATTAAAATGATTATTTATTATGATTATTTATATTCACTTTTTATACTAGACTCCACTTTATTTTTATACTCCTCTCGCCCCAAACCCTTTTCTTCATCACACTTAGGACAATAGAAATGCTCTCCTGGAAGATAGCCATGAGTCGGACAGATGGAAAAAGTCGGGGTTATGGTGAAATAAGGTAGCTTATAGTTCTCAGCTATTTTTCTGACTAATTTTTTACAGGCCTCAGGATCATTTATCCTTTCTCCTAAAAAGCCATGAAAAACAGTGCCTCCGGTATACTTTGTCTGTAGCTCATCTTGAAGGTCCAGGGCCTCGAATATGTCTTCAGTAAAGTAAACAGGTAGCTGGGAAGAGTTGCTGTAATAGGGGTCGGCCTCTTGTTCTCGATAAGCTCTTTCGTTGCCCACCAAAAGATCCGGGTATAGCTCCTTATCCTTTTTGGCAAACCTATAAGTAGCTCCTTCGGCAGGAGAGGCTTCCAGGTTATACAGATTGTCGGTCTCCTCCTGGTATTCCTTCATTTTGTCTCTCATAAACTCCAGGATCTCTGAAGCAAATCTCTTTCCTTTCTCAGTGGTCAAATCTCTCCCCATGAAATTCAATAAGCTTTCATTCATACCATTAATACCAATAGTATTGAAGTGGTTCTGCCAATAAGAGCCAAATCTTTCTTTTATATCAGCCAGATAAAACTTAGAATAAGGATATAGCCCTTTTTCGGTTAGATCCTCAACCACTCTTCTTTTGAGTTCTAGACTTTCTTTGGCCAGATCCATTAATTCTTTAAGCCTCTGTTTATATTCCTGTTCATCCTTGGACAAATAGCCGACCCTGGCCAAATTGATGGTTACCACCCCCAAACTTCCGGTCAAGGGGTTGGATCCGAACAGACCACCCCCTCTTTTTCTAAGCTCTCTGTTGTCCAGACGCAGACGACAACACATGCTCCTGGCATCATCCGGATCCATGTCAGAATTAATAAAATTAGAGAAATAAGGTATACCATATTTAGCTGTCATATCCCACATGGGCCTTAAAGACTCTCTATCCCAATCAAAATCCTTGGTCAGGTTGTAGGTTGGAATAGGAAAAGAAAAGGGTCGCCCGGTCGAATCTCCAGCTGTCAAAATCTCGGCAAAGGCCTGGTTAAACATGTCCATTTCTTTTTGAAAATCCTTGTATTTATCACTCACTACCCTACCTCCGTAAATTACATTCTCCTCACCCAAACTGACAGTTGGAGAAACATCCAGAGTAACATTAGTGAAAGGTGACTGAAATCCCACTCGAGTAGGGATATTAACATTGAACATAAACTCCTGGAGACCCTGTTTTACCTTGTCATAAGAAAGGTTATCATAACGAATAAAGGGGGCTAGGAAAGTGTCGAAGTTGGCAAAGGCTTGAGCCCCAGCTGCTTCACCTTGAAGAGTGTATAAAAAATTGTTTATTTGACCCAGGGCACTCCTGAAATGCTTAGGAGGGTTGCTTTGAATCTTTTCCCTAACTCCTTGGAAGCCTTTTGTCAAAAGATCTTTCAAGTCCCAACCGCAACAATAAGGAGCCAAAAGACCCAGATCATGAATATGAAAATCCCCATTTATATGGGCGTCTCTTATTTTTTCAGGGTAAAGTTTGTTCAACCAATATTTAGCTGAAACAGAAGAAGAAACATAATTATTTAAACCTTGAAGAGAAAAACTCATATTGCTGTTCTCTTGCAATCTCCAATCAGCCTTTCCCAAATAATCTTCCATAAGTTTTTCCTCATTGGAAGTGATATCCCTTATTTGACGATGTTGCTCTCTATAAAGAATGTAGGACTTGGCCATCTTTATCCTGTTATTCTCTATCAGAACTTCTTCCACTATGTCCTGAATCTCCTCTACCGCCGGAATACTTCTTGAGTGAAATTTATCATTTATTTTTTTAACCACTTCATCGCTTAATTTTTGTGGCAATTCCGGATCTTTTATGTCACAAGCTTCAGCCGCCTTACTAATAGCCTTGGTTATTTTTTCCTGTTCAAAAGAGACTATATCTCCGCACCTTTTACAGATCTTGGAAATAGAGTTTTCTGGGGTTTTAGACATATGCATGGGGATTTTTATTTATTAGATTACTTGTTTGTTTTTTTCTTTTTGCTTTGAAGAAGTTTGTTCAACTCTCTTCTAAAGGTTTGGGCATCCTGGAAGGACTCGTAAACAGAAGCGAACCTTATATAAGCAACTTTATCCGTTCTTTTCAATTGTCTCATGACTATTTCTCCTAACTGACGAGAAGAAATCTCGTTCTTATTCTTTTTTTGAATATCTCTCTCAATGGAATGGATCAATTTTTTAAATTTATCCTTGCTTATATCCCTTTTTTCCAACGCCTTATTCAACCCCTTGATCATCTTTTCTCTGATATATGACTCCTTGGTACCATCCCTCTTAACT
>CAZNAQ010000011.1:6815-7847 GCA_964571265.1 uncultured Gammaproteobacteria bacterium
AACTATTGCAAAATCCAACAACTCTACCTCCTCATAAGTGGAAAAACGAAAATTACACTTGGAGCACTCCCTTCTTCTTCTGATTGACAAACCGTCCCCGGCTGACCGAGAATTTATCACCTTAGTATCTTCATAATAGCAAATGGGGCACTTCATGACAAAATTGGCTAAATACTATATTTTGTGTTATATTTTTCAAAAATTATACTATATATTGACTTATCTATAATTTAACATATTTTAAGAATCAGAACAACTATGCCGGAGTTGTCTAATTTTAGTATTATTCTAGAGAAGTGCTTGCTGAATAACAAAAAAAATTTTTTATCTTGTGGATAACCTTGAAAACAAAAAAAGACTTTGTGCAAAGTCTCTTTTTTTAAGTCAGTATTAAACAGTTTATTTCATCTTCTTTCTGATAAAAGCCGGGACACTTAACTCGTCATCATCTTCTTCTTCATCCTTTTTAGGCAATCGTTTTTTTTCATCCTGGCTTTCTTTCAGGGGTTGGGATTGAGCCTCTTCAATAGAAGAAAATATTTTTCTCTTACTCTTTTTTTCTGGTTTTTCCTTGTCGTCAACCTCTTTTTCTTGCTCAGAATCATCTTCTGAGGTTCCGCCACTTTCGACTCCATTCTTTTCATTCCAATCCACCTTCTTTTTTGGATTTGAATAGGAAGAAACCACTTCTTTTTTTTGTTCTTCTTCTATAAAATTGCTTGGATAATAAGAGGGCTGTCCGTCCTCTAGAGATTTACTCCTGGTATTATCAAATCCGGTAGCTATCACTGTTATCTTGACATTATCTTTCATGTTTTCATCTATAACCGCTCCAAAAATAACTTTGGCCTCCTCGTCAGCTGAAGCGGTAACAACCTTGGCCGCCTCATTGACCTCCTCCATGCCCAAATCAGTGCCTCCAGTTATGGTAAACACCACTCCCTGAGCCCCTTCAATTGACATATCCAAGAGGGGTGAATTAATAGCCATTTTGGCCGCCTCTACTGACCTGTTCTCCCCACCAGCTTCTCC
>CAZNAQ010000011.1:7857-9894 GCA_964571265.1 uncultured Gammaproteobacteria bacterium
CATCAATGCTGATCCGGCATTGGACATAACTGCCTTCACGTCTGCAAAGTCGGTATTTATTATTCCGGGCAAAGTTATTAATTCAGCAATCCCTTGCACTCCTTGACGCAAAACGTCATCAGCCACCAAAAAGGCCTCCAAAAGAGATGTGTTCTTCTCTATAACTTGCATTAACTTATCATTGGAAATAGTTATTATGGTGTCCACCTTATCAGCCAATTCAGAAAAACCTCTTTCAGCCACTTTTTTTCTCTGACCACCTTCAAAAGAAAAGGGTTTGGTTACCACAGCCACAGTCAAAGCTCCGGAATCCCTGGCTATTTCAGCTATCACCGGAGCTGATCCGGTTCCAGTGCCTCCGCCCAGGCCGCAAGTAATAAAAACCATATCAGAATCCTTTATGGCGTCCCTGATCTCGTTTTGAGACTCTTCAGCTGCCTGTTTTCCCAATTCCGGATTCATCCCGGCACCAAGTCCCCTGGTAACTGATTTTCCTATATGAAGCTTGTTGTCTGCCTTGCTGTGATGAAGAGCTTGAACATCTGTATTTACGGCTATGAAATCAACTCCCTTGATCCCTCTGTCGATCATCCTATTTATAGCATTACCGCCACCGCCACCAACTCCTACAACTCTGGTTTTGGCAAATGTTTCTGCTGATGGTTTTACTTCTGCCATAAAAAATAAATTTATTTACTAAAAATGTAATTCTATCCTATCTTAATAAACAAAAAATATCAACCCCCAAAAAAGTAGATATTTGTTATATTAAGGCATAAATTTTTTAAAAACCTCTTTAATGTTTTTAGTGATTTTTTTAAATCCATCCTTGCCGATAGACACCACTCTATTACCCTTTCTTTCAGATCCCATGCTCCCCCAAACCACCAGGCCTACTGAAGGCAGAAATATCGGGTCATTCACCTTGTCAATTATTGTTTCCATATTTTTAACCTCTCCCAGTGACACAGGTAAGCGTAATTTGTTTTTAGCCACATCCACTATAGAGGGTAATTTGGAACCACCTCCTGCCAGAAGAACACCAGCCGGCAACATTCCGGAACGGTCTATTTTTTTAAGCTCGTCATCAACCTTTTCAAAGATCTCCTCTACTCTGGCTTCTATAATCTCAGCGATATATTTTTTAGAGACCTCTTGAATATCATCATTGACCTCCTCCTCCTTAACAAGATCTGTGATATCAACTGTGTCCTTCTGGGAGAATTGATGAGGATTGGCATTGCCATGCTCCAATTTTATACGATTAGCAAGGTTAATGGGACACCTAAGTCCAATGGCCATATCAGCTGTAATATGCTCTGACCCCAAAGGTAAAATCGCTGTATGAATCATTTTTTCTTCTTCAAAAACAGCCAAGCTAGTGGTGGAAGAGCCGATATTAACCACAGCTACTCCAAGTTCCCTTTGCTTGGGAGAAACTATGGCCTCTCCCAAGGCCAAAGGAGATAATACCAGGTCTTCCACTTCCACCTTGGTTCTGTGTATGGCTTTGGTCAAGTTCTTTATCTGACTGCTGGCACCTTGAACTATAAGAACCTCCACTTCCAAACGAACACCATTCATTCCCACCGGATCCTTGATGTCCTTTTGATTGTCAACCGAAAAATTGACTGGCAAAACATGTAAGACCTCATAATTTATAGGCACAGACAAAGTTTGGGCCGCTTCTATAGCCCTTTCCACATCCTCGGGTCCGATTTCGCCACTGCTTTTGCTTACCGCCACCACTCCCTTGCTTTTTTCACACTTTACATAAGGATCGTTTATCCCCAACCAAACACTTTCCACAGGCGCTCCGATCAAACGTTCTCCTTTTTCCAAAAGAGCCGATATAGTAGAAGTTACATCATCAATGCTTTTTATAACTCCTTTACTAATACCTTCGGTGGGAACAGAAGTTGCTCCGATTATTTGAATTCTTTCATCTCCTTCTCTTTCATTTCTCTGGGCCACAATCAGTTTGGCCTCACTGGATCCAATATCTAAACCGGCAATTATGTCTTCTTTCATATAAAG